>JBFWQJ010000306.1:0-3176 GCA_050249515.1 Dehalococcoidia bacterium
CTTCGGTGCGCCCGAGCTTGAGGCCCATGACGCGTGTCGGGGTGTTCTCCTTCGCGAGCTGCTTGAGCTGCTGCTCCTGCGATGGAGTCCACGGCTTCCCGTGGTTCGAGGGCTTCTTGGCCATCGGTTCGACCTCACCTGAACGGGGGAGTGCGCGAAGCATATCAGAACGAACGTTCGGTGGCGAAGGAGTCCAGGAACGGGACCGCTCATCGAAGACAGTTCCGTCCTCTTCTGCACGCAACGAAGCCGTCCTTGCGGGCGGCTCTTCCAGGGTCGGCTATGCCGACCAAGATCGGATTCGAGCGATGATCTCAACTCCACCGCACGGCGGTGCTAGCCGAGGGTGAGGTACGGCGCGACCAGCGCCCGCAACTCGTCGGCCGGCTCGACGTCGATGATCGCGCGTAGCCGCGTTCGGAAGTCCCGATACGTCCGCACCGCCTGCGGCCGGTTGCCCTCCGCAAGGTGGATGGCGATCAGGGTCGCCGCGGCGGTCTCTCGGACCGGATCCGCCGCGAGGGCAGTGTGCGCCGCCTCCAGGGCGCGGGCGTAGTTCCCAGCCGCCGAAAGGCGGGCGGCGTGGGCCTCGATCGCGTGCAGGAAGAGGTCGCGCAACCGATCACGTTCGAGGCGTAGCCAGTCGTCGTCACAGTCCGGCATGATCGCCATGGTCAGGCGCTGGATCGACTCCTCCGCATCGGTGTCTTGTACCGGGCCGTCGATGAGGCGGCGGGCGAAGGTCTCCAGCATGCGCACGTCGACCTCGACGTCCGCGGCGATCGCGATGTAGCCAGGGCCGGTGTCGAGGAGCGCGGCGCTGGCACTGAGGCGGAAGAGCGCGGTGCGGAGGCTGCTGAGCGCGCTCCGCGGTTCCAGGTGCGGCCAGAGCCGTTCCGCCGCGACGTGCCGGGGGATCGGGCCGACGTGCAGCGCGGTGGCCGCCACCAGCCGCCGGCTTGCTGCCGGCAACCTGATGGTGTGACCGTCCCGCGTCGCCGCGAAGCCGCCGACCAGGCGCAGATGGAAGATGGGTGCCTGCAGACGACGTGCCGGAGCGCGTTGCGTCCGGCGTGGCAGCAGCCCGCCGCTGTTCCCCGTGATTACCCCCGCCACGAACCAGTGTTCCTTACTGGCCGGGCCTGGCGCCGCCGAACCTGCCGTGGCCGCTCGATCGCTCTGCGTGCCGTCCCCCGGATCACTAGTATCCCTCATCACACACGGCATCACGTAGCACTTGCGTGGCAAATCGCGTGACATGGGCGCTACGTCACGAGCACTCAACTTCTCCTCTTATTCCCAGCGCCCGCGAACCTCACTCAGGAGCCCGCGGACCCCCTCATGACGGCCGGCTGTCACCTCGGCGCGGGGCACTCCTGTAGCGCGAGCTGCACACACCGCCTCGTAGCGTGCGCGCCATGACGAACGCCTCTCACGTCCTGACGGATCGGCTGCTGCTACGGGCCACGGTCACGCCCGGGCGACGCCCGGATCTCCGGGTGGTGGTCCTGCATCAGCGCGAGCCCGGCCACGAGCTGGAGCAGCAGGGGTTCACGGACGCGAGCAGCGCAGCGGCCTTCGTGCAGACCTGGCTCGAGGGGCTTGAGTGGCGCTGGGAGCAGGGCGAGCGGTCGCACGGCCGCCGGGAGGAGTAACGCGATGGCTGCCGGCAGCACGCGCCTGCCTGCCCGCTCCTGGGGGCTGCCTCGCATCGACCCAAGGCTCTGGCTGGGGGCGCTCGTGGTCGTGGTGGCGCTCATCGGTGGCGTCACGGTCATCAACGGCTTTCGGATCACGGAACCGGTCGTGGTCGCCGCGCGGACGCTGCCGCCCGGCCACGTAGTCACGCGCGCCGACCTCACGACGAGCGAGGCGCGGTTGGAAGGGACGCTCGGCGCGCTGGCGGTCGGGGAGGCGGAGATCGCCACCCTGGTCGGCCGGACGACGACCCAGGCGATCCACGCGGGGACACTCGTCGTCGGGCCCGACCTCGGCAGCGGACCGGCGCTTGGGCCCGGCGAGGTCGCCGTCACGGTCGCGGTCGGCGCCGACACCGTCTTCGGCCAGTTGCGCCGCGGCGACGAGGTGGCAGTCGTCGAGACGACGGAGCCCGGCCGCCCCGGCAGCGCGACCGCACTCCTGCTTGAGCGCGCGACGGTCTACCACGTCGCCTTCGACGCGGGCCGCCTCGGCATCGGCGGGGCGACGTCCGAGGAAGGCGGCCGCATCGCCAACGTCACGCTCATCGTGCCGAAGGCGGACGCCGAGCGGGTCGTCCACGCGCTCGTGAACGGACGGCTGACGCTCGTACTGGTGCCCACGCCATGATGGACCACCCGATCGCACCCGAGACCGCCGCGCTGCGCGTGCTGATCGCGACGGGCGACCGGGACCTGGAGCTTCGCCTCGTGGACGGGTTGCCAGGCGAGGGGATCGCCGTCGCCGCCCGTGCGCTCGACGCCGCGACGCTGCTCGAGCGGGTCGCGCCGGGGTCACCTCCGGTGGATCTCGTGCTGGCCGCGAGCGGCCTCCACGGGCTGGGGGAGTCGACGCTGCTGGCGCTGCACGACCGGCGCGTGCCGGTGCTGCTGCTCGCCGCGGACGACCGCGAGGCGAGCCGGTACGACGAACTCGCGCCGTCCCTGCTGGCATCGACCCCGCTTTCGGCGATCGCAGCGGCGCTGCGGCGCACGCGCGACGGGACACCCCTCGCCGATTCCCGGGAAGCGATCGCGCCATCGGCACGACAACATGACGCTGAGGAGGGGAACGAACCAGCGACCGCAGGGCGTGTCATCGCCGTCACCAGCGGGAAGGGTGCGCCGGGCAAGACCATGCTGGCGATCGCGATCGCCGCGGCCCTCGGGGACACCGGCTGCTCGGTCGCGCTCGTGGACGCCGACCTACGCGGGGGGAACGTCGCGCCCTACCTCGGCCTCGACCCGCGCCGCGGGCTCGTGGGTCTGGCTGTCGCCGGCGGTCCGCTGGACGCGCGGCTCGCGACGGAGTTGCAGGAGGGGCCCGGCTGCAGAGTGCTGGCGGGGGTGGAGCGCCCCGAGTTGGCCGTAGCGATCACCCCCGAGTTGATCACGGGGGCGGTCGCCCGGCTCCGTGCAGGCTACGACCGCGTCGTGGTGGACCTCGGATGGCCCCCGGAGGGCGGCCTGCTCCGGGCC
>JBFWQJ010000307.1:0-3155 GCA_050249515.1 Dehalococcoidia bacterium
GCGTATCCGGTCGACCTGGTCGACCGCGGCCTGGATGCGGTGACGTTCCGCGATATCTGCCTGTCGCACTCCACCGTGCTGCCGGGCGACGGGAGCCTGGCGAGCGAGGCGCTCCTCGGCGCGCCCGCACCGGCGCCGGGGCACCTCTCGCTGCTGATCGAGGCGCGCCGCACCGCCGAGCACGCGCTGGCGCAGCGCGACTACTTCCTGAGCGCCGCCGCGCACGAGCTCCGTACGCCGCTCACCGGCATCCTGGGCTACGTGCAGCTCCTGCTCCGCCGCGAGGCGACCGAGGGCGGACTCCCCGGTGGCTCGCTCCGCGCGCTGGGCAACATTTCGGTGCAGGCGCAGCGCATGCGCGCGCTCATCGACCAGCTCCTGGACGCCGCCGAGTCGAACTCCGAGGCAATGCCCCTCGCGCGGCAGGCGCTGGACCTCCGTGACCTGCTGACCAGCGCCGCGGGGCGAGCGCGCGTGGACCGGCGCGCGATCAGCATCGCCGGCCCCTCGGTCGAGGTGCTCGTGGACGCCGCCCGCATCGAACAGGTGCTGGCGAACCTGCTGCAGAACGCGCAGCGGCACAGCGCGCCGGGGCGCCCGATCGAGATCGCGATCGAGCGCGGCGAGGAGAGCGTCTCGTTCTCCGTGCGTGACCACGGGCCCGGCATCGCCCGCGAGCGCCACGCACGGATCTTCGACCGCTTCATCCACGAGCACCCGGCCGAGCAGGGCGCCGGGCTGGGCCTGGGCCTCTACCTCTCGCGCGAGATCGTGGAGGCGCACGGCGGGACGATCGCGATCGAGTCGCCGGAGGACGGCGGGAGCCGCTTCATCGTCACGCTGCCGCTCCCGCCGACCGACCGGACCACTGCCTAGCGCCGCTCGCCTCGCTCCGCCGTCCCCGCGCCGCCCGTCGGGGCGCCCTCGTGCCCGTGTCCGTCGGACAGCAGCCCGAGCGGGTCGGGGAGGGGCGCGTCGTGCGTGGGGTCGAGGCGCCGCCCGCTCCGCAGCGAGGCGACGACGGACACCGTCAGCACGGTCGCGATCACGCTGAGCGAGAGCCAGATCGGCAGGTGGTAGAAGTCCGCCATGAGCATCTTCACGCCGACGAACGCCAGGATGACCGCGAGCCCCGTCTTCAGGTAGACGAACCGGTCCGCCACGCCCGCCAGCAGGAAGTACAGCGCGCGCAGGCCCAGGATCGCGAACGCGTTGGACGTGTAGACGATGAACGGGTCACGCGTCACCGCGAAGATCGCCGGGATGGAGTCCACCGCGAAGACCAGGTCCGTGGTCTCCACGATCACCAGCACGGCGAACAGCGGCGTCGCCATCAGCGCGCCGTTGCGCCTGGTGAACAGCTTCTGTCCATCGTAGTCGGGCGAGAGGGGGATGACCTTCGCCAGCAGCCGGAGCACGCGGTTCTGCTGCGGGTCCACGGCCATCTCGCTGTGCCGGAACATCTTGATCGCGGTGTAGAGCAGGAACGCGCCGAAGAGGTACAGGATCCACTGGAAGCGCTCCAGCAGCGCGGCACCGGCGAGGATGAACGCGCCGCGCATGACCAGCGCGCCGACCACGCCCCAGAACAGCACGCGGTGCTGGTACGCCGCCGGGACGGCGAAGACCGAGAAGATGAGCACGAAGACGAAGACGTTGTCGACGGACAGGCTCTTCTCGATCAGGTAGCCCGCCAGGTACTCGCCGGCGCTGGTGCCGCCGCGCCACCACCAGATCAGCCCGCCGAACGCCAGGCCGAGGGCGATCCACCCGGTGCTGGTGATCGCCGCCTCCCGCACGGAGACGACGTGCGCGTGCCGGTGCAGCACCAGCAGGTCCAGCATGAGCATGGCGATGATGAACGCGTTGAATGCGATCCAGATGCGGAGATCGAGGCCCGCAAAGATGTCGAAGCCCACGAGGACGGGGTCCCTTCTGCTGAACGCTTGTTCGCAGAAGGTCTGGTCCACCCGGCTGGTCTCAGCAGGGCAGCGGCGCCGGGCCCGGGGGCCGTACTGACGGCGACGCTCTCGGGACTACTCCCCTTCGTCGCATCGAGCGTAGCAGCCCGCCGCCCGATCCGCGAGCGGGCCGGGAGGACGGCGGCGCGGGGCTACTGACTCGGGCAGATCCGGAGGTCGATGTCCACCTGGTCGCGGGCGAGCCTCCACATGGATGCGGCAATGGATCGGCTTCGCTCGCGCGTGGCAGTCGGGTAGTCGCTCCAGTCGAGGGCCGTCAGTTCCGCGTAGTCAGCCAGGGCGACCGTGGCCGCGCGGGCGCGTTCCACCAGCGACGCGCACGCCGGCGCGTAGGCGGCGGGGTTCGCGAACACATCGATCTGATCGCGCAACGTGAGCAGCTCCGTGCGGATGTCGAGCAGGGCCGACGCGTGTGCCGGGTAGGTGCTGTTCAGCCGGGCGACCCCGTCGAGCCCGACGATGCGGGACGCCAGCGTGTCCATTTGCGTGACGTGCGGCCGGAACGCGGCGGTGACCTCGGCGCCCCGGGGGTCGGGGGGCGGCGGCGTCAGCGCGCCAGTGGTCCGTGCGGTGCTGACCGCCGCGCTGATCGCTCCGCCGCTGAGCGCGAAGCCCGCCCCGGTGCCGAACAACGGGGCCACCCCTCGGGTGAGCCCGAGGACCACGCCACATCCGTCAGTCAACGGCCCGCCGCTGTTGCCGGGATTCACGGCCGCGTCAGTCTGTACGAACTCCGTCCCGCCGAGGACGGCGATCCGCGACAGCGTCCCGCGGGTGAGGGTCGGGGTGCCCTCCAGCCCCAGCGGGAACCCGATCGACCAGATCTCGATCCCGGCGTCAGCCTGGCTGGGTGTCGCGATCCGCAGGCCGTCCAGGGCCACCGGCTCGGTCCTCAGCACGGCGACGTCGTGGTCGCGGTCGACACCGACCACGACTGCCTCGCGTGCCAGCACGTCGGACTTCAGCCTGACGCGGATCAGGCCACGCACCACGCGCTCCGCCGTCAGCCATTCGCCGTCGCCGATGTAGAACGCCGTGCCCGGCTCGGACGTGGTGACGACCTGGACGACCGAGCGCGCCGCGACCGTCGGCCGCGAACCCGCGGGGCATGCCGGGAGCGGCGAGATCGGCGGGGCCTCGATGATGGCGGCCGGCGGGGCGGACGCGCGCGTC
>JBFWQJ010000308.1:0-3155 GCA_050249515.1 Dehalococcoidia bacterium
CGCCCACCGTTCGAGTCACGCCGGCCGTGCCGGCGGCGAGCCCGCCGCCGCGCGCCATCTCGTACCTGGTAGTGGAGCGGTGGAGCATCCCGAACGGCGGAACCGGTCGGGCGATCGTGGTCCGGGCGGACTATCTTAACGACGCCGATATGAAGGCGCTGGGCGAACGGCTGCGCGCGGATGGTGCCGCCGACAGGAACGCCGTCGCGATGATCTTCACCCAGGAGGCCGCCGCGCGGACTCGCGCCGCAGTCCTGGGCGGGCGTGCCACGCAGGCTGAGAACGCGGCGTACGACCAGGCCTTCATCGGCACGTACACGAAGAACGGCAACACCGGCTTCCACCGCCTCGAGGTCTGCTACGGCGGCTTCGTCGCGCGGGCCGACTGCCACACGACGAGCTACTGATGGCACCGAAAGCCCGCGCACGCGGGGAAGGCAGCATCTACCAGGAGAGCTCCACGGGGCGCTGGATCGCGGCGTTCCCGCGGGGCTACCGCAACGGCCGCCGCTACCGCGAGCGCCGGATCGGCTCGAGCGAGGCGGAGGCGCTGCTGCTGCTCAACGAGATGCGCAACGACGCCGGCGCGGGGCTGCAGGTGGACGCGGAGCGCCAGACGGTGGCGCAGTTCCTGCACGCGTGGGTGGAGGAGGTCGTGAAGCCTCGACGCCGTCCGAAGACGTACGAGGTGTACGCGAGCGCGATCCGGCTGCGCATCGCGCCGAACATCGGGCCGATGCCACTGAAGAAGCTCACGGGGCAGGACGTCCAGCGGTTCGTGAACCAGCTGGCACGGACCAAGCTCTCGCCGGCGACGGTGCACCAGACGTACCGCGTGCTGCACACGGCGCTGGAGAAGGCGCGCGAGTGGAAGCTGCTGCGCGACAACCCTGCGGAGTTCGTGGATCCCCCGGCGGTGCCTCGACAGGACCGCTCGGTGATGAGCGCACTGCAGGCGCGGGCGTTCCTGGAGGCGACGACCGGCGATCGCTACCACACGCTGTACCTGGTGGCGCTGGCCACCTCGTTGCGCAAGGGCGAGCTGCTGGGCCTGCGGTGGAGCGACCTGGATCTCGAGCAAGGCACGCTGCGCGTCACGCATCAGCTGCAGCGGGTAGACGGGGTACAGCAGCTGGTGGAGGTGAAGACCTCGACGTCGCGCCGCACGTTGGCGATCGCGCCGAGCGTGGTGGACGCATTGCGGGCGCACAAAGTCGCGCAGGCGGAGAAGCGGCTGCGGGCCGGCGGGCTGTGGAAAGCCGCCGCGGTGAAGGGGCTTGTGTTCACCACCGATGTGGGCACCGGGCTGGCATCGCGCAACGTCGATCGCGCGTTCAAGACGGCGCTGTCCCGGTGCGGCGAGTGCGGCCGCCTCGAGGCGGCGCGCCACCCCGATCATGAGTACGAACGTCGGTTCCCGGACATGCGGTGGCACGACCTGCGGCACACCGGCGCCTCGTTGCTGTCGGCTGAGGGCATCCCGCCGCGCGACCTCATGGGGGCGTTGGGGCACGCGGGGATCGACGTTACGATGAACGTGTACGCAGCCCACCTCCCGGAAGGGCAGCGGCGCATTGCAGCGACCATGGAGCAGCTCTTGCGGCCCGTGGCTCACTGATTGGCTCACTGGTGGCGGGGCAGCGCCCCGGATCGCCAGTACAGCGCGGGGGTAGCTCAGTGGTAGAGCGCCTGCCTTCCAAGCAGGACGTCGCGGGTTCGAATCCCGTCCCCCGCTCCACTCTCATCGGACCGACGCACACTCAGCGAGTCCCGAGGCGCGCGGGACGTTCGACGCGTGCGCGCCGGCGTGGACGGCGCGAGGATGGTGGCATGAGGACGCGCACCCCAGGTGCTCACCGGGAGGGGCCGTCGGCCGTGATCACGGTCGCGGTGATCCTCGCGCTGCTCGCGCCGATCGTCGCGCCGATCGCCGGTGGCGAACTGTGGGGCTGGCTGCCGGAGCACGGGCACGCCAGCGTGAGCGGACCGGTGGGCGCACACACGCACCCGTGGGATGCGCCGGCGCCCGCCGGCGACGCGGCCGAGGACGACGCGCCGGTGTTCACCGCGGGCGATCTGCTGGGCGCGCCGGCGGTCCCGGTCAGCCTGGTCGTGCTGCTGGCGATCCCGATGCTGGTCGGCGGTGCCGTGCCGCAGGCAGTGCGGCTCTCGGTGCGCGCGCCCTACCCGGTGCTGGAGCCGCCGCCGCCGCGCTGAACCTCTCGTCGTCATCCGGACACGAGAGGACATTCGCATGCTTCATCGACTTCGTGCGTCCCGCGCCGCGGGACTGCTGGCGGGTGCGCTGCTGCTGGGCGCGCTCGCCACGGGCTGCTCCCGTGCGCCCGAGTTCGCTTCGGCGGTGGTCGAACCACCGAAGCCCGTCCCCGGTTTCGAGTTGGTGGCGGAAGGCGGCAAGCCGTTCCGGCTGGCTGACCTGAAGGGGCAGGTGGTCGTCCTCTACGCGGGGTACACCCATTGTCCGGACGTCTGCCCGCTCACCCTGGGCCACCTGACCGTGGCCCGTGGGCTGCTGCCTGCGGACGTCCGCGACGAGGTGCGCGTGGTGATGATCACCGTCGATCCGGACCGTGACACGCCGGAGCTGATCAACCAGTACGTCCACTACTTCGACCCCACCTTCATCGGCGTGTCCGGCAGCACCGACGAGGTGCTGGCGGCGCTGCATGAGTGGGGCGTGCATCCCGAATGCAGCACGCCGGACGCGAACGGTGCGTACACCGTCTCGCACCCGGCGACGACATTCGTCCTCAACCGCGACGGGATGCTGCGACTGCAGATGTCGCACACCCTGCCGCCCGAAGACATGGCCCGCGACCTGGCGCAGGTCGCGAAGGAAGGAACCCGTTCGTGAAGAACCTGATGGAAGGGCGCACCGCCCGCATGGCGGCCGCGACCGGACTGCTCGTTGCCGGAGTGCTGGCAAGCGCCTGCGGTGGTGGGACGCCGGAGGCGAAGGCGACCCCGGCCGCCTCCACCCCGGCGGCGGCGACCGAGGCCGCGAAGGCGGCCGCACCGGCGGGGCCGGCGGTGACGATGTCCGATGTGTGGGCCCGCGCCACGCCCGGCCTGCCGAACGAGAACAGCGAGATCTACGCCGTGCTGAAGAAATGCTCCTCGACGCCGGAGCGCGT
>JBFWQJ010000309.1:0-3132 GCA_050249515.1 Dehalococcoidia bacterium
AGGAGCGACTAGACGTCCATCCCGCCACCGGGCGGCATCGGCGGGGCCGGCGGGGCCGGGAGCTCGCCGACGGCGGCCTCCGTGGAGAGCATGAGCGCCGCGACGGAGACGGCATTCTCCAGCGCGACGCGCGTCACCTTCACCGGGTCGATGATGCCCAGCGTGAACATGTCGCCCATCTTCTGGTGCTCGGCGTCGTAGCCCTCGTTCTGCTTCGCCGCCATGACGTCGTTGACGATCACGGACGCCTCCAGGCCGGCGTTCTCCACGATCTGGCGCAGCGGCGCCTCCAGCGCCTTCGCGACCAGCTGCGCGCCCGTCTTCTCGTCGCCCTCGAGCGACGCGATGAGCGGGGTGAGCACGGGGAGCGCGCGCAGGTAGGCGACGCCGCCACCCGGGACCACGCCCTCCTCCACGGCGGCGCGCGTCGCGGAGAGCGCGTCCTCCAGGCGGAACTTCTTCTCGCGGACCTCGATCTCGTTGGAGCCACCGGCCTTGATGACGGCGACGCCGCCGGCCAGCTGGGCGAGGCGCTCCTGGAGCTTCTCGCGGTCGAAGTCGGAGCCGGTGTCCTGGATCTGGGCGCGGATCTGGCGGATGCGCGCCTGGATCGCCTCGTCGGAGCCGGCGCCCTCGACGATCGTGGTCATGTTCGCGTCGGAGACGACGCGGTGGGCGTGACCGAGGTCGGCGAGCTGCGTCTCGGAGAGCTTGCGGCCCATGTCGGCGGTGATGAAGGTCGCGCCGACGAGGATCGCGAGGTCCTCCAGCATGGCCTTGCGGCGGTCACCGAACGAAGGAGCGCGGACGAAGAGCGGGTTCAGGTTGCCGCGCATCTTGTTCACGATCATCGTGGAGAGCGCCTCGCCCTCCAGGTCGTCGCAGATGACCATGAAGTTCCTGGTGACCTGCACGACCTTCTCGAGCAGCGGCAGGATCTCCTGCAGGTTGTCGATCTTGGCGTCCGTGATCAGGATGTACGGGTCGTCCAGGGCGGCTTCCATGCGGTCCGGGTTGGTGACGAAGTAGGGGCTCAGGTAGCCGTTGTCGATCTGCAGACCGTCGACGACCTCCACCTCGTAGTCCAGGCCGCGCCCGTCCTCGATGGTGATGACGCCGTCCTTGCCGACCTGCTCCATGACGTCGGCGATGAGGGCGCCGACCTGAGCCTCGTTCGCGGAGATGGAGGCGACCGCCTGGATCGTCTCCTTGTCCTCCACGGGGACGGACATCTGGCGCAGCTCGCGGAGCACGGCGTGCATCGCCTGCTCCATGCCGCGCTTGAGGAACATGGCGTTCGCGCCGGCGGCGATGTTGCGGAGGCCCTCGTGGAACATCGCCTGCGCGAGGACGGTCGCGGTGGTGGTGCCGTCACCGGCCACGTCGTTGGTGCGGATGGCGACCTGCTTGACCAGCTGGGCGCCCATGTTGTGGAAGCGGTCGTCCAGGTCGATCTCGCGGGCGACGGTGACGCCGTCCTTGGTGATCACGGCGGGGCCGTAGTTCTTGTCCAACACCACGTTGCGGCCGCGCGGGCCCAGCGTCACCTTCACGGCGTTGGCCAGGATGTCCACGCCGTGGCGGAGTTCGCGTCGCGCGTCCTCGTCGAACTTGAGCGTCTTCGCGGGCATTCGATTACCTCGTTCGCAGCCCCGCCGGGGCGGGGCGCCTGCCAGATCGGCTGACCGGCCGCGGGGCCGGGTGGGGGTCGCAGCAGGCGCCCCGCGCCCGCTCAGTCAGCGGGGGCGGGGCGTGCCGGACCGGGCGGGCGACGGCGCCCGCGCGCTACTTCTTCTTGGCGGCGGCCGGCGCCTTCACGTCCTCCAGGCGCGCGAGCACGTCCTGGAAGCGGATGACGATGTACTCCTGCGAGTCCACCGTGACCTCCTGGCCGGTGTACTTCTGGTACAGGATGTGGTCGCCGGCCTTGAGCTCGATGGTCTCCATCTGGCCCTGCTCGTTGACCTTGCCCGGGCCCACCGCCACCACGTTGCCGTGCTGCGGCGCCTCCTTGGCGGAGTCGGGGATGACCAGGCCGGAGGCCGTGATCTCTTCCTGCTCAACCGCCTTCAGCACAATGTGGTCCGTCATCGGGACAACGTTCGTCGCCAAAGCACCAGTCTCCTTGCTGAGGTTGGGGTTGGTCCGCGCATCGTCGCATCGGAACCGCCGCGGCCCGTGCGTACGCGTCTGCCATCTCTTCGATGTGGCGGGATATTAGCACTCGCCTTCGGAGAGTGCCAACCCCCTCCGCCGAGGAATCTGCCGCGCCCGGCCGGGCACGAACCGCTACCCGAAATCGTGTATCCTCCGCGCATGAGCGAGGACAAGAGCGTCCACCCCACCGCCGAGGACGACTGGCCGCCGGAGCGGGTCCAGCGGCTGCGCGCCGGACTCGGCCTGTCGCAGGCGGAGCTGGCGGCACGCGTGGGGACGCGGCAGCAGACGATCTCGGAGTGGGAGACGGGCGCGCGCACGCCGCGCCGGATGTCGCGTCGGCTGCTGCGGATGGTCGCCGAGGCGTCCGGCCTGTACGCGGTGCCGGAGGAGACCGGCGGCGGCCCGGCGGCCAACGACCCGTCCCGCGATGAGCCCGCACGGTGACCGCACGGTGACCGCGCCATGAACGCGCTGCGTGAGACCTCGCCCGCGTACGGGCCGCGCGCCGACGCCGCGCCCTTCGAGGAGCGCACGCTCGTGGCGCTGTGGCTGCTCGGGCGCGTCCCGGCGTCGGCGCTGCCGCTGCCCGTGCTGCGCGCGGGACGGGCGGGGCGCGGCCCCGGCCCGGACGTGCGCGAGGCGACGGTGCTGCTGCCCAGCGGCGTGACCCGCACCGGGGACGTGGAGGTGCACCGGCGCGCGAGCGACTTCGTGCACCACGGCCACGCCGGCGACCCTGCGTACGCGAACGTGATCCTGCACGTCGTCTGGGAGGACGACCGCCCGGTCGAGGCGGGCGACGGGACGCCGCCCGGATGGAGCGGCGGGGCGCGCGGCACGCCGACGCCGCACGCGGGCGGCGCGGCGGCTGTCGTCGAGGTCGCACCGCACCTCGGCCGTGACCCGCGCCGCCTGGAGGCGCTGGTGGCGCGCGGCCCCGCGGGGACAGGAACGGAGCCGTGCGGCGACCTG
>JBFWQJ010000310.1:0-3111 GCA_050249515.1 Dehalococcoidia bacterium
CGCAGCGCCACGCGCACATCGTCCGCCACGCTCGCGGGCGGGGCGGGCTGCGCGCGGCGGATCGTCACGTTCGCGACGAACGCCTGCTTGCGCTCCCACCACAGCGACGCGACGTATGCGACCGCGAGGAGCGCGAAGGTGATCACGATCGCACCCGTGTAGCCGATGCTCGCGGGGAACCACACGCGCGGCGAGGTGGAGATGCTCAGGTCCCACCACCAGTTCCACTGGCGGTTGAGGGTGTACAGGCCGAGCATCACGCCGCCCATCGCGACCCACGAGCCGACGTAGCCCTCGCCCATGCGGTAGAGCGAGCCGGAGACGCAGCCGCCGGCGAGCACCATGCCGACGCCGAACAGCAGGCCGCCGATCACGGTGGCGATGCCGACGGGGAGGATGTGCGCATCCTCGGGCATCCGTCCCGCGCTGGGGTCGGCGACGATCGTGCCCATCACCATCGCGAAGCCGATGGTGCCGACCGCGAGGCCGACCATCAGCCCGCGGAACGTGCGCCCCTGGTGCAGCATGAACATGTCGCGGAACGCGGAGACGAAGCAGAGGCGCGCCCGCTGCAGCGTGAAACCGACCGCGGAGCCCACGGCGAAGAACGTGGCGAGCGAGGTCCCCGCGCCGAGCGCGACCAGGTAGATCGCGATCGGCAGCAGCAGCACGGCGAAGTGCGCGGACTCCGGGAACGAGAAGCGGCGGGCGGGAGCGATCGTCTGTGCGGTCATGGGCGCAATTCTCTACGTTCACGACTTATTTGGTCAAGTAATCGGGTATTCCCCGGCCTCGGCGGATTCTAGGCGGTGCGGCGGCGTCGCGCCATGCCTCGCGCTCTCGTGCGAAGCGGGAGGCTGCCATGGGGTGGACGAGTGACGTAGCATCCCCGCAGCAGAACGGGCAGCAAGACCAGGGACGAGTCCGGAGGGGCCGCACATGGGGTTCAACGCAGGGGGCAAGGTCGCCATCGTCGGCGTGGGGCGCTCGAAGATCGTGCGCAAGGGCGAGCGCGCGATCGGCGCGCTCGCGGTGGAGGCGTCGCTGAAGGCGATCGAGGACGCGGGGCTCACCCTGCGCGACATCGACGGCCTGTCCACCTTCCCGGAGAGCACCGGCCCCGGCGTCGGCCCGACGCCGGGCGTCAGCGCGGCCGGCCTGCAGTGGATGGTGCAGGGCCTCGGTATCGAGCAGGTGAACTGGTGGTCGAACGGCGGCGGGAACATCTCGACGGCCGTCGGCACGGCGATCCACGCGATCAACTCGGGCTCCTGCAACACGGTGCTCATCTGGCGCGCGATGTACCAGCCGCGCAGCGGCGCCTTCGGCAGCGGCACGCGCAACACGCCGGCGAACGCGAACGCCGAGGCGCCTCGCGCGACGGGCAGCAACGCCTACCAGGCGCCGTACGGCATGGGTGACGCGCCCACGGGCTTCGCTTCCGGCTACATGCGCTACATGAAGATGCACGGCGCGCGCCGCGAGCACATGGCGGAGTACGCGCTCTCCTGCCGCGCCAACGCCAACAAGAACCCCGTCGCCGCGTTCTACACGCAGTCCATGACGTTCGAGGACTACATGAACTGCCGCATGATCGCCGACCCGCTGTGCCTGTTCGACTGCGACATGCCCGTGGACGGGGCGGCGGCGTTCGTGCTCACCACCGCGGAGCGCGCGAAGGACCTGAAGCAGAAGCCGGTCTACATCAACGCCTTCGGCTCCGGCGGCTGGAACTGGCGCAACCGCCCGCCCGAGGAGTGGCAGAACGACACCGCCACGAACCTGGGCCGGACGCTGTGGGCGGGTACGCCGCTCCAGCCCAAGGACATCGACGCGTGCCAGCTGTACGACGGCTTCTCGCCGGACATCTACTGGTGGCTGGAGGGCCTGAACTTCTGCGGCCGCGGCGAGGCCTTCGAGTACATCCAGGGCGGGCGCATCCGCATCGGCGGTGAACTGCCGGTGAACACCTTCGGCGGCCAGATCTCGGAGGGCCGCCTGCACGGCATGGGCCACTGGTGCGAGGGCATCCTGCAGATCCAGGGCCGCGCGGACGACAAGCCGGGCGACGGCGCCCGCAACGTCGCCGGCGCGGAGCACGTCCTGGTCGCCACCGGCATGACCGGCCACGGCACCGGCGTCATCCTCGGCGGCGAGCCGCTGGCCTCGCGCTAGCGCGGGCTCGAGGAGTCACGAACGCGACGGGGCGCCCAGCGGGCGCCCCGTCTGCGTATCGGGCGTGACCGGCGTGTCCGGTCAGTGCCCCGCCGCGTAGTACTCGTACACGGCGCGGGAGATCGCGGGGATGCGGTTCGTGGAGGCCTCGCGCTCCGACAGCACGACGATCACGTACGGCGAGCCTTCGAGGTAGACGATGCCGGCGTCGTGGCGCACGTCGGCCAGCAGGCCGGTCTTGTGGGCCACCGGCACCTCCGCCGGGACGCCGCTGCGCAGGCCGTTGTCAATCGTCTCCGACAGGAGCAACGCGCGCATCAGCTCGTGCGCTTCCGGCGTCTGCACGCCGCCCCGCTCGATTACTTCGAGCAGCACGCCGAGGTCGCGCGCCGTGGCGAGGGGGCCGGACTCCGGGTAGAAGAGCCCGCTGTCGCCGATGCCGAGCGCGCGCATCGACTCGTTGATGTTCCGCCAGCCCACGGTGTCCTGCAGGAGCACGGCGGTCGGGGTGTCGCTGACGGACATCATCAGGTGCAGCGCCTCTGCGACCGTGACGGAGTCGCCGGCCCGCACGCGCTCCGGGCCCAACTGGAAGGCCGCGTAGTACGGGGTCACCTCCATCTGCTGGTCAAAGCTCAGGACGTCCAGCGACTCCTGCCGGACGGCCTCCCACATCACGTACAGCTTGAAGATCGAGGCGGTGCGGAAGACCTGGTCCTGGTTCACGCTCGCGCCGGTGTTGTCGGTGAGCCGCTTCACGTACACGCCGTACCACTCGCGGTCCTCCGCGATGGCCGCATCGAGGATCGCGGCGAGGGCGGGGTGCGGGGTGACGGGCTCCGGGTGGTCGGGGGCGGGCGGGAGCGGGTTCTCGCGGGGGGGCGGGTGCGGCGCCGGCGGGCGGGTGGCGTGGGCCGCCGGCGCGGCGGGCGGGAG
>JBFWQJ010000311.1:0-3086 GCA_050249515.1 Dehalococcoidia bacterium
TACGCCGTCGGCCACGCGATCCTCGACCGGGTGCGCGCGCTGCTCCCCTAGCCGGGCCGCCGGGGAGTACGCTGCGCCCCTCGTCGAGGGGGGACGCATGGCTGCACCACTGCGCACGGACATCATCGAGTCGACGCTCGCGGAGACGGTGAACATCGTCGGCGCGGGTGGCGACCAGGTGGGGGCGTACGTCGCCCGCCCGCTGACCGGCGGGCCACACCCCGCCGTGGTGCTGCTGCACTCCGCGCCCGGCTGGGGTGACTGGTACCACGAGGCGACCGTGCGCTTCGCGCGGCGCGGCTACATCGCGATCTGCCCCAACCTGTACCACCGCCTCGGGCACGGCACAGCCGCCGAGGTCGGCGCGCAGGCGCGTGCCGGAGGCGGCGTCGCGGATGCGCAGGTGGTCGGCGACGTGGAGGGCGCGATCGCGCACGTCCGCACCGTGCAGGGCTTCAACGGCAGGGTCGGCGTGATCGGCGGCTGCTCCGGCGGCCGGCACTCGTTCCTCATCGGCGTCTCGATCCCGGACCAGGTGGACGCGGTGGTGGACATGTGGGGCGGCGGCGTGGTCGCGCGGCCCGAGGAGCTGACGCCGAAGCGCCCGGTGAACCTCGTGGAGCGCACCGCGGAGCTGCGCGCGCCGATCCTCGGCCTGTTCGGCAACGAGGACGCGAACCCGACGCCCGCGGCCGTCGACGCGCTGGAGGCGGCGCTGAAGGCGCACGGCAAGACGTACGAGTTCCGCCGGTACGACGGCGCCGGGCACGGGTTCATGCACTCGGACGGCGCGGGCTACCGCCAGGCGCAGGCCGTCGATGCGTGGGAGCACGTCTGGGACTTCTTCGCCCGCCACCTCTGGTAGCGACGACGCTCGCGCTGCGCCGCTGGGTCTGGAGTCCTCTGTCCGCGGGGGGCGGCTCGTGTGCCGATCGAGTGCACAGGCTCGCACACTCCGCCGGGAGTGTGAGGGGCGCAGCCCCTCACAACATCTTCTGTTCCTGGACTCCTCCCGCGTCGGGAGGGGCAGGGGTGGCCCGCTCGCTCGGTTGCGGCTACACGCGCAGCGTCGAGGCGAGCCACGCGGACAGCGCGCGCACGCTGTCGAGGTTCATCTCGTGGCCCATCTCGTACGTCTGCAGATCGATCTGCGCGCCCTTGTCGCGGAGCTGCGCCACCATCGCTTCGACGTGGGTGATCTCCGCGACCTGGTCGTGGACGCCGTGCTGCACCAGCATCGGCAGCCCCTCCAGGCCGGGGCCGATGTCGAGGCCGAGCGACGTCTCCTCGGACAGGTAGCCGGAGAGCACCGCCAGCCCCGCGTAGCGGGACGGCTCGATCAGTGCGAGCGACCACGCGAGCGCGGCGCCCATGCTGAACCCGAGCAGCACGATGCGCTCCGGGTCGATCGGGTAGCGCGCGACGGCGTCATCGATGAACCCGCGCAGCGCCGCGATCGCGCGGGCCGGCTCGTCCGAGGCGCGCTGGCCCTGGTTGTCGCGGTGCAGCCACGTGAAGCCGTACACGTCCGGCCGCAGCTGGAACTCCCCCTGCGGCGCGATGAACAGCGCCCGCCCGCGCGCGAGGTGCGGCTCCAGCGCCGCCAATTCCTGTGCGTTCGCGCCGTGTCCGTGCAGCGCGATCACCGTCGGCAGCGGCCCCTCGCCGCCCGGGTGCACCACCACATGCATCAGCATCCCGGCCTCCTCGGCTAGTCGCGCCGCTCCAGCGTGGCGACGAGGCGCTCGAACGCCAGCCAGTCCTCCACGCTGCGCCAGTGCGCCGCGCGGGCCGACCGTGCGTTCATCGGGTGCGCGATCAGCGCGGGCACCGTCGGGTGCGCCTCGTCGAAGTCCACCAGCATGGAGGCGGTGTCGTCCAGGTGGACGGAGAGGCCGTGCGCCAGCGCGTGCGGGGCCTTCGGCTGGAAGTCCGTGGCGACCAGGTCGGCCACGGGGATGTCGTGCCGGCGCAGCCACGCGCGCACGGAGCGGGTGTCGGCCTCCGGCCGGGCGGTCACCACCACCAGCTCGTGCGTGAGCGCGAGGCGGCGCGCGACCTCCACGGCGCCCGGCAGCGGGGCCATCTCCACGGTCAGGTCTGTCGATTGCACCTCGTGGATGAGTGCCTCGAAGCGCTCCTTGCCGACGGCGGCGTGGATGATCGCCTCCACGTCCTCCGTCTCGGGGTGCCGCTCGCGCAGGCCGCGGAGCTCGAAGCCGGTGCGCTCCCGCGTGATCTGCTGGAGCGTCGCGACGAAGTCCGCGAGCGTGTTGTCGAAGTCGATGCCGAGGCGCATGCGGGCTCCCGGGGCGCTGCGTCCCGCACGGTATCACCGCCCGCGGGGTGCCGGGTTGGGCGGGCGTTAGGCCTCGGTGCGGACGCCGAAGAGCAGGCGTTCGTCCAGCTCGCCCTCCGCGCCCGGCGCGTGGAGGACGCTGATGCTCCCCGTCGTCTCGAGGACGACGGCGGCGACATCGGACAGGCGCATCACGCGCGCGAGGCGGAGCTGCGCCCACAGGTCGGCCTCCGTGATGCGCCCGGCGGCCATGTTCGCGCGCAGCAGCCGCCCGTCCCGCGCGAGGAGCAGCGGGCTGTTGTCCACGGCGTCGCCGAACCAGCGCCACCGCACCCGCAGCCGCGCCACCGTGTACTGCAGCGCGAACAGCGACGCCAGCACCACGATCGCCTGCGTCACCGAGGGCTGGCCCGTGGCGATCGAGGACGAGAGCAGCGTCCCCACCGCGACCGTCATCGCGAAGTCGAACGCGGACATCTGCGCGAACGAACGCAGCCCGTTCAGGCGCGTGAGCGCGATCACCGCCGCGTAGACGAAGGGCGCGGAGAGCAGCGCCAGCGCCGCCTCCCGCCAGCCGGTGAGCAGCCAGTCCGCAGCCATCCTCGTCCCCCTTCGTGCACCGCGATCGTGCGGTGACGGGGGTGGCGTCGAGGATGCGTGGGGCGCGCGCGCGTATCGATCGCGCGGCGAAGGGTGGGGTGGGGGGCGGCTCAGCCGGCGGGCTGCAGCAGTTGGACGGTGTTGCCGTCCGGGTCCGGGAACGTCGCGATCCAGCCGCCCCACGGCT
>JBFWQJ010000312.1:0-3043 GCA_050249515.1 Dehalococcoidia bacterium
GACGGGCACACGGGGAAGCCGGCGCGCCTGAAGAAGGGCGTCATCCGCGGCGTGGAGTCCGCCGGAATGGTGCTGTCCGAGGCGGAACTGGGCCTCTCCACGAGCCACGAGGGCATCCTCGTGCTGCCCGAGGGCACGCCGGTGGGCACGCCCGTCGCGGATCTGCTCGGCGACACGATCCTCGACGTCCACGTCTGGCCGAACCGCGCCGACACCATGAACCTGGTCGGCATCGCGCGCGAGGTCGCCGCGATCCTCGGCGGCGCGGCCATCCACGAGCCGTCCGAGGACTACGCCGAGGCCGGCGCGCCGCTCGCGGGCGCGCTCGACGTGTCGATCGAGGACCCCGCGCTGTGCGCGCGCTACATCGCGACGGTGATCGAGGGCGTGACGGTCGGCCCGTCGCCGGAGTGGATGCAGGAGCGCCTGCGCGCCGCCGGGATGCGCCCGATCAGCAACGTGGTCGACATCACCAACTACGTCATGCTCGAACTCGGTCAGCCGTTGCACGCGTTCGACGCCGACCGGGTGCGCGGCACCGTCGGCGTCCGCCTCGCGCGACCCGGGGAGGCGCTCCGCACCCTCGACGGCATCGACCGCGCCCTCACCCCGGACACGCTGCTGATCACCGACGACAGCGGCCCGATCGCCCTCGCCGGCGTCATGGGCGGCGAGGCGACCGAGGTCACCGAGACCACGACGCGTGTGCTGCTGGAGGCGGCGCGGTTCGACCCCGTGAGCATCCGGCGCACCTCGTTCCGGCTCGCGCTGCGCTCCGAGGCGTCGTCGCGCTTCGAGCGCGGGCTGTCGCCGGAGCTGGCGGCCCACGCCTCGCGGCGCGCCACGCAGCTCTTCGTGGAGCTCTGCGGCGGCACCGCGCGCGCCGGCAACATCGACGCGTACCCGGTACCGATGCCCGCCGTCGAGGTCGCGATCACCCGCGCCCGCCTCGACACGCTGATCGGTGTGCACGTGCCCACCGCGGAAGTCGAGGGCATCCTCGGTACGCTCGGCTTCGACATCCTCGAGTCGGACGGCGCGGCGGGGCAGTTCCGCGTGCGCGCGCCGTGGTGGCGCACCGACATCGCGATCGACGACGACATCGCGGAGGAGGTCGTGCGCCTCGCGGGCTACGACCGGCTGCCGCCCGCGGCGATCGAGGGCGCGATCCCCGCGTGGGAGCCGAACGCGCTCCTCGACCTGCGCGAGCGCCTGCGCGACGCGCTGGCCGGCGCCGGGATGCAGGAGATCATCACCTACTCGCTCACGACGAACGAGGTGCTGGCGCGCGTGATCGCGCCGGAGGACCTCGCCGCCCTGCGCCCGCTGCGCCTGCGCAACACGCTCTCCTCCGACCGCGAGGTGATGCGCCCGACGCTGCGCCACGCGGTGCTGGAGACGCTGTCGCGCGGCCTGCGCGCCGAGACCCCCGGCCTCGCGATCTTCGAGGCCGCGCGCGTGTTCCTCCCGCACCAGGACGGCACGTTGCCGGACGAGCGCGAGCACGTCACCGGCGCGGTCGCGGGCGTCGAGGTGGACCGCTGGGGCCGCGCGACCGACCGCGCGCTCGACTTCTTCGACGCGAAGGGGATGCTGGACGCCGCGTTCGCCGCGCTCCGCGTCCGAGTGACGTACGAGGCGGGCAGCGAGTTCGGCTTCCTGCCCAACCGCGTGGCGCGCCTGAAGGTCGGCGACGCGGAGGTCGGCATCCTCGGCGAGGTGCACCCGGACACGCTGGTCGCGTTCGACATCGACAGCGCGGCGGTGCTCTTCGACGTGGATGTGGCCGCGCTGCTCGCCGTCATGCCGGAGCGCGTCCCGGTCCGCGAGGTCTCGCGCTTCCCAGCGGTGGAGCAGGACCTGGCGCTCGTCATCGACGAATCCGTGCCCGCTGCGGCGATCGTCGCGGTCCTCGAGGGCTCGCCGCTGGTGTCGAGCGCGCGCGTGTTCGATGTCTTCCGCGGCGGCCGGCTGCCCGCGGGCAAGAAGTCGGTGGCCTTCTCGATCCGCTACCAGGTCCCCAACCGCACGCTCACCTCGGAGGACGCGAACAAGGAGCAGGCGAAGCTCCTGAAGCGCCTCGAACGCGAGTTCAGCGCGGAGCAGCGGGCGTAGGGGAGGGTCTGGCGAGGCGCATCCCATCCGCGAAGACGGCGCCGCCCTCACACCACCAGAACTTCTGGCCGACACCATCCGGGTACTGCTCGCCGATGTAGCGCGCTCCCGGCGGCTTCACCGTCACCGCCGCCGCGCAGTACGTGAAGGGGTCGTCGTAGTACGGCGGGCCAGGATCGGGAATACGCGTCCAAAGCGTCGCGAAATAGCTCCGCTCATCGATATCGTTCCGCGGCGTGCTCACGGGCAGGCCGTTCGCGCACTGCCATGAATACGCCGAGTTCTTCGTCATGCTGCTAGGGGGCTGGTCCGCTGGGGGCGTCCGACCGATCGCTTCATTGCAGAACTGTTTCAGCTCTGGTGATGGGTTCGGGTCGGTGTCGGCCTTCCAACATGGGAGGTTGGACCCGTAGGGGCACACGAGGACGTCGCCGTCCGCGCAGCGCCATGTCCAGCGACCGACGCCACCGAAGAGGCCGAACGGCTCCGGGAAGACGGCAGGGCCGAACGATCCGAATGGGTAGCGGTAGTGGTCATAGCCTCGGTCATCAGTGCCGTAGGCGCGGCAGTGTGAGAACGGATCGCTGAACGGGATGCCCCGAGGGACGATCCGCCATACCGCCGAATCGAAGCCCCGCGAATCAACCGCCTTCTGCCCGACAATGACGGGGATGCCGTCTTTACAGCCCCAGATGTAGCCCAGCGTGCTCACATAAGCCCACTGGATGATCCGCCCCTCCTTCTTGCAGTTGTCCGCCATCGGACCCTGCGGGGCCTCGCTGAAATCGAGCTCCGCGCAGTGCAGGAAGCCGTGTCCCGCCCCCCAGCCGCTGCACTCCATCAGATTGCCGTCCATGCAGCGCCAGTAATGCCAGGGGATGAGCATTTGGGGGACGACCCCGGTGTACCGCGCGTCGAAGTCGTCCAC
>JBFWQJ010000313.1:0-3034 GCA_050249515.1 Dehalococcoidia bacterium
CGGGGACGCCCGCCGCGCTGAGCGCCTCGATGTCACGATGCACGGTGCGCACGGACACCTCGAGCGCCGCCGCGAGCTCGGATGCGGTCACGCGCTCGCGGGACTGGTGCATGAGGAGCATGTTGACCAGCCGCGATGCGCGCACGGTCGCTGCCTCCGGGAATCATGACAGTTGACGACTGATATGGTGCGCGACGCTGGAGCGGAGTCGACCGAGCGACACCGGGCGGGACACGCGCCGGAGGAGGGGCACAGACGGATGGCGACGACGTTCATCGAGGGCGACGGGACGCGCGAGGAGCCATGGACGCTCACGACCCCCTCCCGCGGCTCCGCGTTCACCGCGTACCGCGACGAGGCCGCCGACCCGCCGGCGCTCGTGGTGCAGGTGGGGACGACGCGGCTCTCGTACGCCCTGCGCTGCATCGAGGACCTGCACGCGATGCTGAAGGAGCGCGGGGACTGGGTGCCGCTGGGCAACGCGGACGAGGGCAAGCCGACGCCGGACGGCAGCGTGGAGTCGTGGGCGCGCGCGGGGGACAACCCGGTCGGCGGCTACTACGGCCTGCGGAAGGGCTACCGCGGCCGGTTCGGCAACTACGTGCCGCCCGTCCTCGAGGCGCTCGGCCTCGCGGAGGTGGAGCACCAGCCGCGGAACAACCGGATGCGCGCGCTGTAGCGCGGTCCCCGGGCGTCGACGCTCAGCGCCAGCCGAGCGCCGGCGCGACGTGCGTCAGCACGGCTTCGATGACGTGGGCGTTGTAGTCCACGCCCAGCTGGTTCGGGACGGTGAGCAGCAGCGTGTCCGCCTCGGCGATCGCCTCGTCCTCGCGGAGCTGCTCCACCAGCACGTCCGGCTCCGCGGCGTACGTCCGCCCGAAGATCGCGCGGGTGTCCGCGCCGATCAGGCCGACCTGGTCGCCCCCCTGCCCTGCCGTGCCGAAGTAGACGTGGTCCATCTGATCGACGAGCGGGAAGATGCTGCGGCTCACGGAGACGCGCGGCTCCCGCTCGTGTCCGGCCTCGCGCCAGGCGGCGCGGTAGGCGCGGATCTGGGCGGCCTGCTGGACGTGGAAGGCCTCGCCCGTCTCGTCGTCCTTGAGGGTGGAGCTCTGCAGGTTCATCCCCTGCTCGGCGGCCCACACGGCCGTGGCGTTGGAGCCGGCGCCCCACCAGATGCGCTCCCGCAGGCCCGGGGCGTGGGGCTCCAGGCGCAGGAGGCCCGGCGGGTTCTGGAACATCGGGCGCGGGTTCGGCTGGGCGAAGCCCTCGCCGCGGAGGACCTCCAGGAAGGTGCGTGCGCGGCGGCGGGCCATGTCCGCGTCCGATTCGCCCTCCGGCGGCTGGTAGCCGAAGTACCGCCACCCGTCGATCACCTGCTCCGGTGAACCACGGCTGATGCCCAGCTGGAGCCGCCCCCCGGCGATGAGGTCCGCCGCACCGGCGTCCTCCGCCATGTAGAGCGGGTTCTCGTACCGCATGTCGATGACAGCCGTGCCGATCTCGATGCGGCTGGTCCGCGCGCCGACCGCGGCGAGCAGCGGGAACGGCGAGGCGAGCTGCCGCGCGAAGTGATGGACGCGGTAGTACGCCCCGTCCAGCCCGAGCGCCTCGGCGGCCACGGCGAGGTCGATCGACTGGAGCAGCGCATCCGCGGCGGACCGCGTCTGGGACTGCGGGGACGGCGCCCAGTGGCCGAAGGAGAGGAACCCGATCTTCTTCATCGACCGATCGTACCGGGCGCCGGCCTCGTGCGGGGATCGGGCGTCAGCCGATCATGCCGGCGCCGCCGTCCACGTAGATCCCGCTGCCGGTGATCGCCCCGGAGCGCGGCGCGCACAGGAACAGGCAACCCCACGCGATCTCCTCGGGCGTGGGCTGGCGGCGCAGCGGCGTGTGCGAGGCGCGCTCCGCGCTGGCGGCCCAGCCGCCGGGGTGCGTCTCCTCGTCGCGGATCGTCGCGGCGAAGCCGGGGTAGAGGTCGTTGACGGTGATCCCGTACTCGCCGAGGCCCGCGGCGAGCGACTTCGTCAGGGTGCGGATGCCGCCCTTCGCCACGGAGTGCGGGATGCGCGTCCAGCCGCCGTGCTGCCCGTCGTTCCCGTTCACGTGGACGATGCGCCCCCAGCGCGCCTCCATCATCCCCGGCACGAACGCCTTCGCGAGGTACCAGGAGGCGGTGAGCTGCTGGTTCAGGTACGTGTGCCAGTCCTCGTTGCTCGTCTCGAAGAACGTGCGTGAGAGGCGGCGCGCCGCGTTGCTGACATAGATGTCGACGCGGCCGAAGGTCTCCTCCGCGCGTCGCTTCATCTCCTCCACGGTCTCCAGCTTCGCCGCCTCGCCCATCACCACGAGCGTCTTCGCGCCGAGCGCCTCGGCCTCGCGCGCGACGGCGTCCGCTTCCTCGCGGTTGGAGCGGCTGTTGATGATCACGTTCGCGCCGTGCGCCGCGAACTCCAGGATGATCGCTCGGCCGATGTTCCGTCCCGAGCCGGTGACGAGGATCGTCTTCCCCGTGAAGTCGAAGTCTGCAGGCATCGCGGTCCCCTCCTCGGCGCTTCGTGGTGCGTGCAGGTGTAGCGGCGCGGCGCGCGCCCTGTCCACCGCCCGCGCCGGGCGGCGGGGCGACACACGCGTGCGCCTGCGGGCGCCGTCGCGGGGTAGGATGGGCGCATGCCCCCCGCGATCCGGTACACCACCGCCTCGGACGGCGTGAACCTCGCCTTCGCGACACGCGGCGAGGGCGTGCCGGTGCTGTTCATGCCGCCCGTGCCGTTCTCCCACCTTGAGGCGATGTGGTCGGTACCGGGGGTCGAGGCGTGGTTCCGGCTGCTCTCGCGCGGCGCGCTGGTCGCGCTGTACGACGCGCGCGGCACGGGGCTGTCCGATCGGGCGGCCGCGGACTTCAGCCTGGAGACGATGACCGGCGACCTGGAAGCCGTCGCGGACCGCCTCGACTGGCCGGAGTTCGTGCTCTGCGGGTTCTTCAACGCCGCCCCCGCCGCGATCGCGTTCGCGGCCCGGCACCCGGAGC
>JBFWQJ010000314.1:0-3031 GCA_050249515.1 Dehalococcoidia bacterium
GGTCGCCAGTTGCTGTCCACGGAACTGCGCCGCACTGATCCCGGGCATGGCGAGCGTGAGGCGTCGGTCGAGATCGCCGGTCTCGATGCCGGCGCGGCGCAGGACCGCGCCGATCAGCAGTCCCGCCTCGTCCAGCAGCGGTCGCAGCGTGCGCTCCAGCAGCGTCGACTCGAAGACGGGGTCGCGAGCCTCTCCCTCGTCCAGCTCCATCCGGCCCTGCGCAGAGAGCCGGTGCAGGCGACGGGCGAGGTCGGGGCGCGGCCGCCCGAGCGGCTGCGCCATGATCACCAGCCACAGCCCGGTGGCAAGTGCGCCGCTGACCGCCAGCGCGGCCGTCACCTGAGCACCCGTTCACGGCCCGGCAGCACCGTCGCACGGAGCATGCCCGCGTAGCCAACGGCGACGCTGACCAGGCAGGTCGCGAGCGCGAGCTGGCCCCCGGGCGTGGAGAACACCTCCAGGTAGCCGGGGTTGGTGGCGCGGATCGCCACGATCAGCACGAGCGGGAGCGCCGCGATCACGCGGGCCGACATCACATGCTCTGCCTGTTGCGCGCGTACCTCCCGGCGCGCACGCGCCGTCCCCCGTACCGAACGCCCCAGCCCGTCGAGCACGTCGCTGAGATTGCGGCCACCGACGCGGTAGGACATCAGCAGCGCCGCGCTCAGCATGTCGAACGCCGGGTGGGCGACCTGTGCACGTGCCCGTGTCACCGCTTCCTCAAACCCGGCCAGCCGCAGGTCCCGGGCGAGTGCCCGGAAGGCGGGACGCAGTGCGAGCGGGCCGGTGCGGGCGAGCGAGCGGAGGCCGTCCTCGATCCCGATCCCGACGCGACTGCCGTCCCGCAGCACGGACACGGCCTCGACGACCGCGTCCTCCACCGCCTCCAGGCGGTGTTCGTCGCGCTGGCGGGCAACCCACGACGGCACCAGCGCACCGACGATCCCGGCCGCGAGGCTGAGCGCCGGCCAGCCGAGGAACATCTGCGTCACGACGGTCGTCACCACGCCCATGGCAACCGCGAAGGCCAGCCGCCCCCCGGCGTCGGGCAATGCTGCGACCCAGCCCCCGGCCGTGGCCGGAGCATCCGCTCGGCGGACGCGCTCCGGTCGCTTCGACGTCAGCGCGAGGAAGATCAGCAGCAGGCCGATCCCGAGCAGCAGGCTGTAGGTCACGTGCATGGCGTGTTACTCCTGGGGTCAGCCTGCACCAGGCCACTCCACCAGCACTCCACGGCCACGCTTACCCGGGTCCACACACGCTTATTTCGCTCCACACGCGCGCGATCGCCGCGAAACGTCGCCAAGTCTGTCCCGCCACGGACGCTCGTTGCGCTCATCTCGTGCCCTCTCGCTCCAGCCCGGCGTAGCCCGCTGCCACCAGCCGCGCCTCCCGGCGCGGGCGGATCCCGATCCACGTGAGCCGTCCCTCGCGCAGCGCGAACAGCTCGGAGCCGGCGATCGCGCCGCCTTCCACCCCGGTGACCTCGTAGATGTGAGAGACGGTGCGGCGATGCGTGGCGCCGTCGAGCCGCAGGTGGACGACCACCTGGATCGCCTCCGCGATCATCTCGGCGACCGTTTCCGACGGCGGGTGCCCCTCGGCCATCAGTGCGTAGGTGCGGAGCTTGGAGAGCGCCTCGCGCGGGCCGTTGGCGTGCAGCGTGCACATCGAGCCCTCGTGGCCCGAGTTCATCGCGGAGAGCATGTCCAGCGCCTCATCGCCGCGGACCTCGCCGACGATGATCCGCGTCGGGCGCATCCGGAGCGCATTGCGCACCAGGGCGCGGATCGACACGCCGCCCTCGCCCTCGACGTTCGCGAGTCGCGCGTTGAGCGCGACGCAGTCGGGCAGCACAGACTCGAGTTGGAGCTCGCCGGTCTCCTCGATCGTGATCACGCGCTCGCGCATGCCGGGAATCGCCGCGCCGAGCGCCTTCAGACAGGTCGTCTTGCCGCTGCCGGTGCCCCCGGAAATCAGGATGTTCAGCCCCGCGCGGACGCACGCCTGCAGGAATGCGGCCGCCTCGGGCGTGAGCGTCCCGAGCCCGACGAGGTCGTCGAGCGTCCGCGCGCGCTGCAGAAACTTGCGGATCGTGACGTGGGTCGCGCCGGTGGCAAGCGGCGGGATCACGGCGTTCAGCCGGCTGCCGTCGGGCAGGCGCGCGTCGACCATCGGGCTCGTCTCGTCGAGCCGGCCGCCGAGCGGTCCGATCGCGCGCCGCACGAGGCGTAGCAGCTCCGCGTCGTCGGCGAGCGTGATCTCGGTGAGCTCCTTGCGGCCATCGGCGATCACGAACACGCGGCGCGGGCCGTTTACGATGATCTCTTCGATCGCGGGGTCGTCCAGGAGCGGCTGCAACGGTCCAAGTCCCAGCAGGTCGGCCAGCAGGCGGCGGGCGAGGTCAGCCTTGTCCGCGAACGGCGGCTGGCCGAGCGTGACCGCCCGCCGCTCCGCCGCGGCGATCTGCTCGTGGATCACCCGCTCAGCGTGCGCGGACTCCTGCGCTCCGATGCGCGGCGTCTCATCGCCGTCCGACGCGCGCCTGAGCGCGGCCTGGACGTCAGCGCGGATCGCCTGCTCACGCTCGTCGCGCGCCGTCCCCACCGTCCCCGTCGCGTGCATCATCGCGACGCCTCCACGACCACCGATGCGGTGCCGGCACTAGCACCGGCGAGCGCCGCTGCCGGCTCAGGTGCCACCACCGCCTCCAGCACCCGCACGAGCGCCCGCAGGCCTGCGGCCGCTTTCCCGCCCGCCGCCGTGAGCGGGACCTGGCGGTCGATCGCGCGCCGCGCCGCCGCGCGGTCTTCCCGCACGGTGCCGAGCACGGCCAGGCCCAGCGCCCGTTCGATCTCATCCGCGTCGTAGTGCTCGCGTCCCTCGCGGCGGTTGACGGCGAGGCTCCAGCGCCCGCCGCCATCCTCGCCGAGCGATCGCAGCGCGAGGCGAGCGTTCCAGAGCGAGACCAGGTCGGGCGCTGTCACCAGCAGGGCGTGGTCGGCGGCCCGGAGCAGGCCGCCCTCCGGGG
>JBFWQJ010000315.1:0-3029 GCA_050249515.1 Dehalococcoidia bacterium
TCTTCTGGGCGCTGATGATCGTGACTGCCGCGGTTCTGGTGCTCATGACAACCGAATGGGGCGCACGGTGGGAGCCACGGCCTGCACCCGACTTTGACACCCCTGACGCCCGCATCGTGAAACCCCTTGCCACCTCCCGCTAGACTCCCCCCATGACCCTCACACCCACCCCTCCGCCCCAACACCCGACGTCGATGCGGACGCGGCGGCGGTGGCTCGCGGCGCCGGCGGGGTACCGCTCGCCGTGGGGGACGAGCACGTGGACGCAGGCGATGATGGGCGTGCTCTGCGTCACCTCGATCCTGCTCGCGCTGAACCTGGACCGCGCGCGGGGCGTGGCGCTCGAGGCGCTCGCGCCGGGGGGCGCGCCGGAGATCGTGGTGGAGGGGCCGCTGGCGTTCCAGGCGCTCGCCGGGAGCCTGGTGCTGCAACTGGCCGCGCTCGTCGGTGCCGCGACCGCGTTCACGCTCTGGATGCGCCGGCTCGCCGCGAACCTCGGCACGCTGGTGGAGCACGCGGTCACACCGGCCGAGGTGACGCGGGCATGCCTGGTGCCGCTGCTGAACGTGGTCACGCTGCCGCGCGCGGTGCGCGGGATGCGCGCCTCCACGGGCGGGCTGTTCACGCTGTGGTGGGTGGTGTTCGCCGCCTCGGAGCTGACGCTGTTCGGGATCGCCTCGGGGTACGTGGTGCTGCTGGACTTCGCGCCGGCGAGCCAGCAGGCGATCGCGCAGGGGGCGGAGGCGGCCCCGCTCTACGCGGCGTGGGACCGCGCGGTGACGGCGGCGATCCTGAACGCGGCGCTGGTCGCCGCCGGCGCGGCGCTCACGATCGCGCTGGTGCGCAGCACGACGCGCCAGCACGAGATCGGCGAGAGCCAGGCCTGGTAGCGCGCCGCGCTACGAGGCGGGCGACGACGGCCCCTCGCTCCACGTCCACTCCACGCCGCGCATGACTGACAGCGCCCGCGCGATCCTCGCGGCGTGCGGGACGCCGTCGAGATCGACCCCCTCGTCGATGTCGAGGAACTCGACGCCGACCAGGTCGCCCTTCAGGTCGTAGTCCAGCGCGCGGCGCTCATCGATCTCGCGCGTCTCCATCGCCATCTCGCCGCTGTGGCCCATGACGACGTACATGGTCCGCGCGTCCGGGTCGATGCGGATCTGCAGGTCCATCAGCCCGAACGACTGGTACGAGGGCGTGGTCACGACTGCCCGCCGAGCCCGACCAGCGCGTCGAGGCCCTCGACCAGCGCGGTGCGGTTCATCACCTCGCGCACGGCGATCACCACGCCGGGCATGAACGCCTCGCGCCCCGTGGTGTCGTGGCGGAGCGACAGCGTCTGCCCGAAGCCGCCGAAGATCACCTCCTGCGACGCGACGAAGCCGGGGAGGCGGACGGAGTGGATCGGCACGCCGCCCGTGTCCGCGCCGCGGGCGCCCGGAAGGTGCTCCAGCGTGGGCACGTTCATGGTGAAGTCGCCGTCGCGCGCCGCGCGCATCAGCCGCGCCGTGGTGAGCGCGGTGCCGCTGGGCGTGTCCACCTTCCGGTCGTGGTGGAGCTCGATGATCTCCGCGCTGTCGAAGAACCTCGAGGCGAGCGCGGCCATGTACATCTGGAGCACCGCGCCGATGGCGAAGTTCGCGGCGTAGACGGCGCCGCGCCCGGCGGCGGCGGAGCCCTCGCGCAGCTTCGCGATCGTGGCGGCGTCCACGCCGGACGTACCGATGACGGGACGGACGCCGTGCTTCAGTGCCGCGTCCACCAGCGCGGGCGTGAACTGCGCGTTGGTGAAGTCCACCACCACGTCCGGGTGCGTGCGCTCGAAGAGCGCGTTCGGGTCCGCGTGCACGCCGTAGGTCGTGCCGCTGGACGCGCGGTGCTGCTCGTCGCCCTGCGCGAGCGGCTCCACGAAGCCGACGGGCTGCAGGTCCTCCTGCGCCTCGATGGTTTCGAGCACCAGCTGGCCCATCGTCCCGGTGCCGCAGATCGCTACGCGGATCATCGCCGTCCCCCACTCTGCCGCGCGGTGTCGAGGTGCGCGCCGCGCTGTGGAGCGCAGTCTAAGCGCCGGGGACAGCGAGCGACGAGCGCCGAGGCGGGGGTGACGCTGCGCTACGCCTCGGCGGTGCGGGCGAGGCCGGACGGGATGTGCGTGTGCGCGTCCAGCAGCGCGGCGTTCTCGATCATGTGCTGCTCGTTCGTCGTCCCCAGCACGGCGTGGCGCACGTTGGGGAACCGCCCGAGGTAGCGGAACGCCTCCGCCGGGTCGGCGGCGCCGGAGACGAGCACGTTCATCGCGAGCAGCGTGAAGCCGCCCTCGTTCACGGCCGCCTCGGAGGCGGCCTGTCCGGGGTTCATGTGGAACCCGGCGAGGTTGAACGGCGCCATGATCAGCGGATCGTGCACGCCGGCCTCTCGCAGCGCGCGTGCGAGGACCGGGAGGTTGAGGGTGCCGAAGCCGGGTCGGACGCCGTAGCGCTCCCGGACCATGCGGTCCCAGAAGGTCAGCACGTTGATCCAGCCCTGCCCGAGCGCGAGGTCCACCAGCCCGTTGTGCAGGAACACCGCGCCCAGCGGCTGGCCTCGATACGCGGCGAGCTCCAGGTCGACGGCCGTGCGCAGCATGCCGTGGAAGTCGCGCCGCACGTACGCGAGGCCGCCGCGCGCAACGGTGAGCAGCTGGCGCACCCACGAGCCGGACGCCAGCACCTCGCGCGCGACGCCGGGGATGCCGTTCTGCGTGGAGCTCTGCACGTACTTCATGATGTACGGGATGTTCGGGTAGACCGGGAAGTCGCGGAGCAGCGGCTCGCGACGCATCGCGGCGACGATCGCGGCGGCGCGCTCGTGCGAGGAGAGCATCACGCCCCCGGCGCCCTGCCGTCGCGCGGCCAGGCACACCTCCACCACGGCCTCGGGCCGCTCGAAGCGGCGCGCCACGGCGTCGCCCACCGCGCGGGAGTGGTGGTTCACGCCGAAGAAGGCGTTGTCGCCCAGCAGCCAGCCCTCGTTCATGCGCCCACCTC
>JBFWQJ010000316.1:0-3006 GCA_050249515.1 Dehalococcoidia bacterium
GTGCATGTGCTTCTGCATCACGAAGTCGCCGTCGAGCGTGAACACCTGCAGGCGGAAGTTCTCGCGGTCGGCCACCAGCAGGCGGTCGTCGCCGATGAAGCAGATCGCGTGGGGCAGGCTGAACTGCCCCGGCCCGTCCCCGGGCGCACCCCATGACCGCACGAGCTTCCCGTCCGCGGTGAAGTGGTGGATCGAGGAGTTCACGTAGCCGTCGGAGACGAACAGCTCACCCGTCCTCGGATGCACCGCGACCTGCGTCGGCTGGTTGAACGGGACGCCGCTGTGCGGCGCGGCGGGCACGCCGGGGTTGCCGATCTGCAGCAGCAGCCGCCCGTCCGGGGTGCGCTTCTGGACCGTGTGCAGCCCCACGTCCGTGAGGTAGAGGTTGCCCTCCGCGTCGAAGGCGATGCCGTGCGGACGCACGAACTCACCCGCCCCCCACGCGTCGAGGAGATGCCCCTCGGTATCGAAGACCATCATCGGCCACTGGCCGCGGTTGAAGACGTACACGCGCCCGTCCGGGCCGACGCCGACGGAGGTCGCCTCGCGGAACGACATCCCGTGCGGCACAGCCGGCCAGCCGATGACGGGCTCGTACAGCGTCTGGGTGGTGGCGGCGCCTGTCATGGTGCACTCCCTGCGCGACTGGCGGCGGCCGGTGCGACCGCAAGCGGGGCGAGCATAGTCGCCCCGCGCCGGTCACGGGAGTCGTTCGAGCGACGCGGTCGCGGTCAGTCGCGCGTCCGGGGGCGGCGCGTGCGGCGCTGCGTCGCGGCCGCCTCGTTCTCCTCGAGGCGCGCGCGGACGATGCGTTCCAGCAGTGGCGCCGCGATCGGCGTGTCGGGGTCGAACTGGATGGTGCCGCCGGAGGCGCGGTGCGGCGCGATCTCGCCCTTCAGCGCGGCGACCAGGTGCGGGCGCATGACGTAGAGGCTGCAGTGCGACTTCGCCGCGCCGTACGCGAGCAGCGGGCCGTCGCGGAAGAACGTGGGCACGCCGTAGCTGAGCGCCTCGGTCGCGTCGGGGACGAGCGCCTGGACCGCTTCCCGCAGACGCTGGAGCGCATCGCGCTGCGCCGGCGGCAGGCCGGCCAGGAACGCGTCGATCGCGGCGGGGTCGGAGCGGTCCGGCATCGCGTACTCCGCATCCTCGATGGTGCCCGCCCGGTCGCGGCGGCACGTCCATCGTATCCCCGGCGGGTGCCTACCTCGTGATCGGTTTGATCGTGAACGGCGCGCACGCCGAGGGACGCCCGTCCTTCGTGCAGAGCGTTTTCGCCCGCGGCGTGGCGGTCGGCCGCGCGGTGGGGCGCGGCGTGACGGACGTCGCCGTGGTCGCCGGCCTCGGCGCGATCGTCGTGGGCCGCGGCGTGGCCGAGGGGCGCGAAGCCGGCCGGTCCGAGGCGACCGGCGCTCCACCCGCGAGTGCGATGCCCGGCGGCGCGGGGAAGCGCCCGCTCTGGAACACCACCCGCACGTCCGTGAGCACGTCGTCCACCGCGAACTCCAGGACGTCGCCGGTCGCGACGTCCGGGCCCGGGTCGATCTGCATCTTCCAGCGGCCCGAGGTGTCCGCAACGGCGTGTCCCACGGGCACCCCCGCCACGCGCGCCTCGACCGACTGGCCGTGCCGCAGACCCACGCCGTAGGCGAGGTACGGCAGCGCGGCCTGCGCGGAGGCCACGCGCGGCGCGATGCCGACCAGCAGCAGCAGCGAGATGCCCAACGCGGCCGGCAGGAGGTGGCGCGGCCGGGCCTTCAGGCGATGGCGCAGTCCCTGCATGGCTCCTCGTCCTCTCGTGCGCGCGGATGCGGATCGCATCGTCCCGCGCGGTGTGCGCGGCCCCCATCGGCGTCGCCCCTCGGGTTCGCACGCACGGCCCCGATTTCCGCGATCAGTGCGCTGCGTTACGAAGCCATCGCTGCGTAATCGATGGGTATCACCTCCGTGATGGATTTGCCCCAGATATGGCACGCGTGCGCGTCCTGACTCCGGCATACATACACCCTCGTTATGTTGCGTCCTGCAACACCGTCGCGATGCTGGGCGTTCCAACCGCGACGGGTTCGACACGCAGGCCGGACCCGGTGAAGGAGGCTTGCCATGCGAAGAGGGTTCATCGCCCTGCTCGTGGTCGGGGCGCTCGGCGCCGCGATCGCGCTCCCCAGTTCAGCCGACGCCGCATGCTTCGGCTGGAAGGCCGACGTGTTCTGGTGCGACGACGACTGGTTCCGTCAGTCCACTGCTCGACCCGACGAGGGCTCCGAGGAACCGGCAGCGACCGCGACCCCGCGCGCGACCGTGACGAAGACCCCCGCTGACACCCCCACCGCGACGCCGGTGGCCACCGTCACGAAGACCCCGGCCGATGCCACCTCGACCCCGCGTGCGGTCGTCACGAAGACACCGAGCGCTGCCACCCCCACGCCCACGCCGGCACCGACCGTCACGCCGACGCCGGCCCCGGTCGCGACGCCGCTCCCGGCGCCCAAGCCGACGGGCACGCCGTCCGCACCGACGACGGTGAAGAGCGGGAAGGTGCTGCAGTCCTTCGGGCTGACCCGGGACGGGCGGACGCTCTCCGTCCCCGTCTACTCCTCGTTCCCGCTGAACGAGACGAACGAGGCGGTGACGCACGCCGTGCTGGTGGTCCACGGGACGAACCGCAACGCCGTCGATTACTTCGACTACGCGGACGCCGCTGTGCCCTCCAGCGTGCTGGTCGTCGCGCCGCGGTTCCAGACTTCGGACGATTCCCCGGAGAAGAACGAGCTGTACTGGACGAGCAGCGAGTGGAAGCAGGGCGGCCAGTCGACCGGCTCCCGGCCGTGGGAGATGAGCTCCTTCACGGTCGTGGATGAGCTGCTCCGGTCGATGCGCGCGACGTTCCCGAACCTCGACACAATCGTCGTGGCCGGGCACAGCGGGGGCGGCCAGTTCGTGCAGCGCTACGCGGCGACGAACCGTGACGGGCGCAACCACTTCGTCGTGGCGAACCCGTCCTCG
>JBFWQJ010000317.1:0-2993 GCA_050249515.1 Dehalococcoidia bacterium
CGCGGTCAGGGCGATGACCAGCGCGGTGGCGAGCGAGAGACTTCGACTGGGCATGGGCGTTCCTCGTGAGGGCTCGGCGGGACACCGAGATCAGAACACCTGCCATGCCGCGTGGCAACCGCTCGTGCGGGCGCCGGCGGGTGCGGTTTCGTACGGCACGGCGTTGCGGTACGCTCGCTCGCGATTCTGGGTACGCAGAGCGAGAGAAAGCGGTCGTCCATGACCTCCACCGAGTATCGAGTCATCGGCCAGAGCCCCGTCCGTCCGGACGGCGTCGACAAAGTCACCGGTCACGCCAACTTCGGCGCGGACATCAAGCTCCCCGGGATGGGCTACGCCCGCCTGAAGACCAGCCCCCACGCCCACGCGATCATCAAGAAGATCGATTTCTCGAAGGCGCTGGCGCTGCCGGGTGTGTTGGGCGTGGTCACGGGCGCGGACTTCCCGCACCCCGACGACACGCTGGTGCCCTCCGGCCCCGGCCGCGTGGAGCGCCGCTACCTCATCGGCAACTTCATGGCCGTGGACAAGGCGGTCTTCTTCGGGCACCCCGTCGCCGCTGTCGCCGCGACGAGCTGGCACATCGCCGAGGACGCGCTCGACCTGATCGAGGTGGAGTACGAGGTGCTGCCGCCGGTGATGACCGCGTACGACGCGATCAAGCCGGGCGCGCCGATCATCCACCCGCAGATCCGCACGCAGGAGCCCATGGGCACCGTCACGGGCGAGGCGGACGAGAACGGCATGGCGGAGGGCGTCACGCTGATCGGCGCCAGCGACGCGCCCTCCAACGTCGCCTCGCACCTCGTCGCCGCGCTGGGCGACATCAACGCCGGCTTCGCCGAGGCAGACGTGATCGTGGAGGGCGAGTTCCACAACGACACGGCGCACCAGGGCTACCTGGAGCCGCACACCGCCACGGCGGACTGGAGCGCAGACGGCAGCCTCTCGATCTGGAGCAGCAGCCAGGGCATCTTCGCCGCCGTGCGTGACCCGCTGGCGATCATCCTCGAGATGCCCGCGAGCCTGATCAAGGTCACGCCGATGGAGATCGGCGGCGGCTTCGGCGGCAAGAACCGCATCTACTGCGAGCCGATCGCCGCGCTGCTCGCCAAGAAGGCGCGCCGCCCGATCCAGCTGACCATGACGCGGCAGGAGGTGATCCAGGCGTCCGGTCCGGCGGCCGGTGTCTACACCTGGGGCAAGATCGGCGCGAAGAAGGACGGCACGATCACGGCCGCCCAGTCGCGCATGTACTACGAGGCCGGCGGCTTCCCGGGCGCGCCCGTCGGCGGCGGCCTCAACACCTCGTTCGCGGCGTACAACATCCAGAACGTGCGCATGGACGGCTACGACATCCTGGTGAACCGCCCGCGCAACGCGGCCTACCGCGCCCCGGGCGCGCCCGGCCCGAACTACGCGATCGAGTCGCTGATGGACGTGCTGGCCGAGAAGCTCGAGATCGAGCCGATGGCGCTGCGCATGAAGAACGCCGCCGTCGAGGGCACCCAGCGCCCCAACGGGACGAAGGTGGGCGTCACCGGCAACGTGCCGGTGATGCAGGCCGTGATCGAGAGCCCGCACTACCGCTCCGAGATCCAGGGGCCGTGGCGCGGCCGCGGTGTAGCCCTGGGCTTCTGGGGCGCGAACAGCGGCACGCACAGCGTGAACGCGACCGTGAACAACGACGGCCGCGTGATCCTGACCACCGGCGCCGTGGACATCGGCGGCCTCCGTGCCGTGGAGGCGCAGGTCATGGCCGAGGTGCTCGGCATCGCCTATGACGACGTGACGCCGCGCTACGGCGACACGGACTCCATCGGCTTCTCCGGCCTCACCGCCGGCAGCGGCACCGGCTCCGGCATCTCGGCGAGCGTGCTGCACGTCGCGAACCAGATCAAGCAGCGCATGACGGAACGCGCCGCGGCGATCTGGGGCGTGGACGCGAAGGACGTGAACTACGACACCGCCACCGGCGTGATGAGCACCACCGCCGGCGAGGCGCGCTCGATGACGTTCAAGGAGCTCGCCGGCCGGCAGCAGGCGACGGGTGGCTACATCAGCGGCCACGTCGACCTCGGCGGCGCGACCGGCGCGGCGACCTACGGCGGCCACATCGTGGACGTCGAGGTGGACCCGGACACGGGCAAGGTCACGGTGCTCCGCTACACGTGCATCCAGGACGTCGGCAGGGCGCTGCACCCCGCGTACGTGGAGGGGCAGATGCAGGGCGGCGCCGTCCAGGGCATCGGCATGGCGCTGTCGGAGGAGTACTCCTACGACGCCAACGGCGTGCTGCGGAACGGCAGCCTCCTCGACTACCGGATGCCCACGGCGCTCGACACGCCGAACATCGAGACGATCGTGGTCGAGGTGCCCCACCCCGGCCACCCGCTCGGCGTCCGCGGCGTCGGCGAGTGCGCGATCGTCCCGCCGCTGGCGGCGATCGCGAACGCGATCCACGACGCGACCGGCGTCCGGCTCCACGAGCTGCCCGCCTCGCCGCGCGTGATCCTCGAGCACCTGATGGCGAAGCAGGACGGCTCCGAGGCCGCCGGCTAGCCCGTCACCGCTCGCGAACGAACACAGCCGAGGCCCGCGCAAGCGGGCCTCGGTGCATCTCCGGCGTCCTGCCGCGTCTCGCGGTGCGGCGCGCTACCGCTCGACCGGCGTGCGCTCGGCTTCCTCGTCCGGCTCGGGTGGCGGCGTCTCACGTCCCTCGGTGCGCTCGATGATCACGAGGCCGGCGATCAGCGCGGTGTAGAGGACGGCCGCGACGGCCTCCGTGAACAGGAAGCCGCGGTTCACGAACTGCGCGAGCGCGAGGCCGCCGCTCAGGTTGCACAGCACCGGCTGCAGCTGGATGGACAGCCCCAGCCGCGGGCGCTGCAGGGTGCGGGAGACGAGCCGCACGAGGGCGCCGGGGCGGCCGAGGAGCCACCGCGCGTGCTCCCCCACCGGGCGCGGCAGGTGGTCCGCCGGGCCCTCGAACA
>JBFWQJ010000318.1:0-2978 GCA_050249515.1 Dehalococcoidia bacterium
GTTGCGGACCGGGGCACGCGGCGACGGCGCCGACGGCGGCGAGGCGTCGCTGCCCGCCGCCGCCTAGGCAGGCAGGGGGACGTCGGGCGGCCAGGGCGGCATCTGGCGTCCCCCCCCCCCGTCCGGTCGAGGCTGCGGGATCGCGCCCGAACACTCGACCGATGCTGCGCCGCGCGGTCCGCCGCCTCGTCCGCCCCCGGGCGCTGCTCGCGCTGGGCGGCGTCCTCCTCGTGGTGCTGGTCGCCGGTGGCGGGCTGGCCTGGGACGCGGCCACGCGCGCCCGCGACGCGCGCGCCTCGGTCTATGCCGCGAAGGCCGAGCTCGAGCAGGCTCGCACCACGGTGCAGGCTCTCGCCGGGCTGGACGCCGGCGCGCTTCCCTCCGCCGCCGAGATCGAGACCGCGCTCGTCCAGATCCGCAGCGCCCACGAGCACCTCGCGGCGGCGGATGCCCGGCTCGGCTACCTGCCCCGGCTCCTGCCCGTTGCCGACCTGCTGCCGCCCGCCAATGGCGCCGCCGAGGTGCCGGCGCTGATCGCCGTCGGCCTGGACGTCACGGACAGCGCCGACCAGCTGCTCACGGCCGTGCTCCCGCTGCTGCAGGAGTCGGAACCGGGTGACGAGCGCTCGCTCGCCGAGCGCGTGCGCGCCGTATTCGTGGAGGACGGGGACGTACTCGACGGCGCGCTGGCGCGCCTGGAGGCGACGCAGCCCGAGGTGGCACGGCTGCAGGCGCAGGCGTGGGGCGACTGGCTCGATACGGCGCCGGGGGCGCTGGAGCTGCTCGACGGGGCACTCGCCGACGTGCCCCGGGCGCGCGCGGCGTTCGGGGCGCTGCGCACGGGAATCGACCCGCTGTTCGGATTCGACCGGCCCAAGACCTACGTGATTCTCGGACAGAACGAGGCGGAGATCCGCGCGACCGGCGGCTTCATGGGCAGCATGGGCATCGTCACTCTGAGCGAGGGCCGTGTGATTGCCTCGCGCTACGACCAGACCGAGGCGTTCGAGCGGCCGTTCTCAGAGCCGGGGCACCCGGAGCCGCTTCCGGAGCTCAGCGAATACATGGGGGCAGGCATGTGGATCCTTCGCGACGCGAACTGGTATCCGGATTTTCCCACCTCCTCAGAGGCAGTCATGGACTTCCTGCGGCGCGATCAGGGCATTGAGGTGGACGGGGTTATTGCCTTCACCACACTCTTCATGGACCAGCTGCTTGGCGTTTATGGGCCCATCACGCTCCCGGAGTACCAGGGAGCGCTCGCCCAGGGGACCTGGCGTGGGCTTGTGGAGGCCACTTTACAGGCGGGCGGTTCGACACCAGAGGCGACCTATCTGCACCCGCTCCTAGAGGAGCTCATCGAGCGGTTGCAGGCGACGAGTGCAGACGAGTTGCCGTCGCTCTTCGCCGCCCTGCGCGCCGGCTCCGCCTCCCGTGATCTCCAATTCTATGCCACCACACCGGCGGTGCAGGAGGTCGCTGACGCCTTTGGCGTTTCCGGCAGGCTCCAACGCCCTGAGGAGGGCGACTTCGTTGCCGTTGTCGACTCGAACGTCTCGTGGTCGAAGGTCCAACCAGCGATCACCCGCTCGCTCCTCTACTTGGCCGGCCAGGACGGAGGCTCGCAGATCGTCGCGCAGTGGACCAACCGCGCGAGCGAACTTGACCCTGCGGAGTACCCGCGGATGCACGCCTTCGGAGAGCTGTGGAGTTGGCCTGACTTCCGGACGACGCAGATTCCGGCTGTCTTCGGCAACTACACTCGATTCTACCTGCCACCGAATGCCACTGCCGTCACCGCCGTGGGCTTCCATCGCCCCGCTCGCCTCGTCCGGACGGAAGACTTTTTGATTGTGTCGGGTCTCGTCATCGTCGAAGATGGCCAGTCCGCCTCCGTGAGCGTCAGTTACGTTCTCCCGGAGCCGCCGTCGCAGGTGTCGCTCTGGAAGCAGGGGGGGCAGGCGTTCGACCATGTCCGCATCCTGCAAAATCGAGGCAACCTTCAGGAAACTCTGCTTGACCAACCCTTCACAGGCGATGTCGTGGTGGAGCTTGCACCCCTCTCGGTCGAGACGGTCCGTCCTCGCTGACTGGCCAACGCACCAACCGTCCCGCCACCGCGACGAACTCCGGCAGCGCGTCCGGCTCCACCTCGCCGCACCAGGTCGCCCAGCACCCCGTCCAGGTGGTCACCGTCCACGCTCGCGTCGCGGCCCGGCCCAGGCTCACCCGTTGCGCGCCCAGCATCGGCGCGGGGTGGCCGCCTCGCATCCCCCGCGCGACCGAGGAGGCCGTCGTCACCACGACCCGCGCAGGCGACCACTCTGCTCCCACCACAACCACCTCCCTCGCCGCGTGCGAGGCGGCCGCCGCTACCTCGCTCGCGACGCCTCGGTCTCGCGGCGTGCAGCGCCAGCGTCACGCGCTGGTCGTCGGCCCGCCGCCAGTCGAAGACCGCGTCCCGCCCCGGATCGACGTCCGCCCACGCCGGCTCCACCCACCGCAGCAGCGCGCCCCGCTCCGCCCGGAGCCCGGCCGTGTCCGCCGCGAGCCGCGCCCGCGCGCGTGTGGAGGCCGACGCATGCGCCGCCCCGGACCACGCGTGCCCATCCCCCCGCGAGCCGTCCGCGTAGGAAGATGGTGCGCCGGCCTCCACCTGCACGCCGTCCACCTCGAACACGGCGGGGGGCGCCGACCACCGTGCGCACCCCCACGTTCACGGACGCCGACCCCGTCGGCGCCACGCTCGTCATCGCCGCACGCGTCCACGCCACGCTCGCCGTGAGCGGCTGCCTCACCTGGCTGATGAACCCGCCGCCGCCGTCCCACCAGTTGAAGACCAGTTGCAGCGACTCGCCCCGGCCGCTCCGCGCACGGACGCGCCCAGCGAGTACGGCACCGAGGGCGACACCGGCATCCCGGCCGCGCCCGTCGCGCTGTACGCCCCCTCCCCGCCCCCCTGGCCCGGGGCCGGACCT
>JBFWQJ010000319.1:0-2952 GCA_050249515.1 Dehalococcoidia bacterium
CAGGGGGCGTCCCTCGGGTTCTTCACGTCACTGCTGGAGCAGGGCTTCCACGAGCGCCTGAACCACGGGCTCTACCCGGTCAACCCGAAGGCGGACGAGATCCGCGGCTTCAAGGCGTACCACAGCCTCCTCGAGACACCGGACCCGGTCGACCACGTCATCTCGCTGATCCCGGCGCGGGCCGTCCCGATGCTGGTGGAGCAGGCGATCCAGAAGAAGGTCCGTTCGATCCACTTCTTCACCGCCGGTTTCTCCGAGACCGGCGACGAGGAGATGGCGAACCTCGAGCGGACGATGGTGGAGAAGCTCACGGCTGCGGGGATCCGCGTCCTCGGGCCGAACTGCATGGGCCTCTACGTCCCGTACGAGGGCCTTGCGTTCATGAACCAGTTCCCGAAAGAGGCGGGCAACGTCATGTTCGTCTCGCAGTCGGGCGCGAACGCCGGTGACGTCGTCCGCGGGCTCGGCAACCGTGGCGTCCGCTTCTCGAAGGTGATCTCCTTCGGCAACGGCTCCGACCTCCGTGCGCACCACTTCTTCGACTACGCGATCACGGACGACGAGACCGACCTCGTCACCTCGTACATCGAGGGCGTCCAGGACGGCCCGAAGTTCCTCAAGGCGCTGAAGGCGCTTGCGCGCGTGAAGCCGGTGATCCTCCTCAAGGGTGGCCTCACCGGCGCCGGCGCCCGCGCCGCGCACTCGCACACCGGCTCGCTGGCCGGATCCACGCAGATCTTCGACGCCGTCTGCCGACAGGTCGGCGCATGGCGCGCCGAGACGATGGACGACCTCCACGACGTCTCGATCGCCGTCACGACGGGCCTCAAGCACGTCAAGGGCCGCGGTGTCTGCCTCGTCGGCGGCGGCGGCGGCACGGCCGTCCTCGCGTCCGACGCGCTCGCGAGCGCCGGCCTCGACGTCCCCCCGACTCCCGAGGCGACCCGCAAGGAGTTGTCCGAGTTCATCCCCGTCGCCGGCACCAGCATCAACAACCCCATCGACACGAACATGGGCGACGCTGAGACGACCGACCGCACCCTGCGGATCATGGCCCGCGCCGACTACATCGACGTGATCGTGACGAACGCCTCCTTCGGCCGGAACGCCGACGAGGCCGAGCTCGACGAGCTCAAGCGACGTGCGACCGAGCAGGCCGAGCGTCTTGCGAAGCTCCAGCAGGAGACGGGCGTCCCGATCGTGGTGCTCACCCGCGGCACGCCGCGGCCGGTGCTCGAGCACTTCCAGCACGAGGCATACCGCTGCGGCCTCGCCGCCTACCCGACGATCCACCGCGCCGCCCGCGCGATCTCCGCGATCCTTGAATGGCGCGAGCGCCGCGAGGGCCTGCCGGCGATCTTCTAGGGCGGCCTTCTAACGGCGGTGCTGGCCTCGCGCGAACTCCCGGCGACGGACCGCCCTGCGGGGAGCTGCGCTAGCGCGAGCGCTCCGGGCGTCCGAACGAGCGGTCGAGGGACGCGCGGCTCAGGTGCAGCATCGTCGGCCGCCCGTGGGGGCAGGAGTGCGGCGTCTCGCAGCCCTCGAGGGCCACGAGCAGCGCGCGCTGCTGCTCGGCGTCGAGGCGGTCACCGGCCATCACCGCCGCGCGGCACGCGAGCGTCGCCGCGACGCGGTCCGGCCCGGTGAGCCGCTCCTCCGCCTCCAACCGGTCGAGGTACTCCCGCAGCCCACGCGCCGGATCGGCGCGGTCCGCGCCGCGCAGGTCGGCCGGAATGGCCCGCACGATCAGCGCTGCACCATCGGTCTCGTCGAGCACCCAGCCAATCGCTTCCAGCGCGTCGGCCAGCGAAGCCGCCAGCGACGCCTGCGCGGGCGTCAGCGAGGCCACCACGGCCTCCAGGAGGGGTTGTGAGGCCTGCTCGCCCCGCTGGCGGCGTGCGAGCACCTGCTCGTACAGCACGCGCTCGTGCGCGGCGTGCTGGTCGACGAGATACATCCCGTCCGCTCCCTCGGCCACGATGTAGGTGAGGTCGACCTGCCCCATCGGGCGCAGCGCGGGCAGGCGATCACGGAGCGACGGCGCCTCCCCGCGGCCGTCGGTGTCCTCGGCGGGCTCGTCCGGCCGCACGTAGCCGCGTCCCTGCGCTCCGGCGATGACCTCGCGACCACTGGGAGGTGCGGGAGTCTCGCCCGAGGCTGGCCCCGATGCGGGCGGGGCGGGTTCCCACGGGAGCGGGATCGCGTCGCCATCAGCGCCGGGCGAACCGCCCGACGGGCCAGGGGCCACGGGGGGCAACCGGTAGTCGGCGGCCGGTGTCGCCCCGATCGCGTCGCGCACGGCCGCGTGCACCGCCGACCAGACGAAGCGCTCGTGTCGGAAGCGCACCTCGGCCTTCGTGGGGTGGACGTTCACGTCGACCTGGTTCGGCGGCACGGTGATCCGCACGAGGGCGACCGGGTGCCGTCCAGCCGGCATCAGCCCGGCGTACGCCTGCTCGATCGCGTGCGCGAGCGCGCGCGACTGGATCGCGCGGCCGTTGGCCACGAGGTGGAGATAGCCGCGGTTGGCCCGGTGCAGCGACGGCGGCCCAGCCAGCACCGACACCTCGGCGGCGACACCCTCCTCGTCCGCCCGGTCGGCGCGGCCCGCGCGCAGCAGCGACGCGATCTCGGCGCCATGCACGGCAGCGACGGCATCCCTCGGGTCACCCGTCCCCGGCGACTGGAGCACCGTGCGTCCGTCCGAGGTGAGCCGGAACGCGACCTCCGGGTATGCGAGCGCGTAGTCCGTCACCACCTGTGCCACGGCGCGCGCCTCGGAGCGGGGCGCGCGCAGGAATCGACGGCGAGCCGGCAGCGCGGAGAAGAGGTCACGCGCCTCGATCGAGGTGCCTGCGGCGCTGCCGGCGGCCCCGTGGTGCTGTACGTGCCCATCGCGGACACTCACCGTCGAGGCGGCGTCGTCGGCCGCCGGGCGCGTCGTCAGGTCCA
>JBFWQJ010000320.1:0-2935 GCA_050249515.1 Dehalococcoidia bacterium
CTTCCGATCTCCGGCGACCTGGGTACGGGGATGGACGTCCACGTCCTGTTCGACGGTGACTCGCTGCTGCTGCATTCGGGCAGGGCCACGCTGCGGCTGCGCGGCGCCCCCCGGACGAGCGGGCCGAGGTCGGTCGGCAATCTCGCCCGCGCCGCGCGCGCGTTGTGGCCGATGGTGCGCGAGTCGCTTCGGCCCGTGCTGCGCCGCCGGCTCGCCGCGCTGCCGCCGCTCGCGCGCGCGCATGGTGCCGCCGCGAGCAAGGCGACCGACACGCCGAGCACGCAGGACGCGCCCGCTGCGCTCGCCCCGGACGGCGCGGCGTTCCGAGCGACGGACAGGGGGCTGGAGCGCCTTGACCGCGGATGGCGGAAGGAGCGCGACACCGAGCCGATCGTGCTGCGCTCGGACACGGGAGCGGAGCGGGTGCGGAGCCGGTTCTGGATGGCGGTCGCGGCCGCGACGGGCGTCGCGGGGCGCGCGCGTGGCTGGGCCGGACTGCTCGGCACGGCGCTCGCCGTCACCGGCGCGCTAATCGCCGCGCGCTCGCTCGTGATGTTCTCCCTCGACCGGCGGCTGCGCGAGATCGACCGCATCGTCCGCGAGTGGGAGATCGTCTCGGAGCGGGATCCGATTCCGCTGCCGCGCCGGCACGACCTGGCGTTGCGCTGTACGCCGGGGCACCACAACCTGCGGGTCGAATGGAGCGCGCCGGATTGGCCGGTCGCCCTCTCGGAGGCGGATCGCGAGGCCCTGTTCGGTGCGCCGTCCGTGACCGTGCGGTTCACTCCGAGGAATCCCGACGGCTGGCCCCGCCTCGCATCTCCGAGCGAGTTCCGCACCGGCGGTGCGCTCACAGACGGGGGATGGGAGTCGCCGATCCTCCTCGGCACCCCGGACCTCGATCTCGTGGTTGTGTGCGCGGATCGCACCGTGCGCGTCGCCCCGGGGCGTGGCGACGGTACGTTTGCCGCGCCGCGGATGTTCGCCACGATCGACCAGCTTCCGACGGCGCCGGTGATCGCGCCGGTGATGGACCCGATCGGCCGCTCTTCGATCGTGATCGCGCATGGGAACGACGTCTCGCTGTGGCTGAACGAGGGCCTTCACGAGCTGCCGCGACGGATCGTCAGCGCGATCGCGCCGCCCCCGCACGCCGCGCTCAGCCTCGTCGCCGCCGATATCAACGGTGACGGCTGGTCGGAGATCCTCGTCGGGGCCGGTCGCCACCTCGCGACGATCGAGGGCATCGACGACGCGGTGCAGCACGGCGTCACGCTGCGGACCACGCACTCGCCGATCCCCTCACCCGTGACCAACGACGAGGTCGTCGGGCTCGCCGCGTCGGAGCGCATCGCGCGGCCGGCGTCGGACACGGAGACGCGGCCCGGCTTCGCGCACGCGCTCGCGCTGCTGCGGAACGCCGGCGAGGGTGTGCTGATGCGGAACGACAACAATGGACGTGTCGGCCTGCCAGAGCCGGTCGGCGGCTTCGACACTGAAGACCCGCGCCGCCGTCCCATCGCCGTCGTGGCCGGGGAAGGATTCGTCCCCGCGTACACGGTCGCGATCGCGACGCAGCGTCCGGCTGAGGTGCGCGTGATGCGCCCCGGCGACGGCGAGCCGTCGCTGGTGCCGGCCCTTCGTGTGCCGCTCAGTTTTAGCCCCGGCGACCTTGACGACGCTCCCCGCCGGACCGGCGGGCTGCTCCTCGCGCAACAGGAGCATGGCCGGGTCTACCTGCTGCGCATGGGCGAGCGCGGCCCGTTGGTCCACCTGATCGCGGACCTCGGAGACGTCACGCTCGACCTCACCTCCGGGCACGGGCTGAGCGCTGCGGTAGGCGGAGACGGCGTCACGCTGTTCCGCTGACCCTCCCTCGGCGCAACGCATATCGCGCTTGCACACTACGACCGATCACCACGGCCGGCATCGCTCTACGGCGTCAGCCGCGGTTCGGTGCTGGCAGCCCCCGCTCGTCGCGAGTGCGGTGCCTGGCGAACTAGCCCCCTCGCATCGCGGTCCAGGCGGCGTCCATGGCGCAGTCGCGGGAGCGGTCTCCGGGCTTGTGAGGTCAGTGGACTCACCCGGAGAGTCCACCGGTGAGCCCACGCGTGGATCCGAGGAACGTTGTGAGCTGGCGGGTCGCGTCGCCGCAGACCTCGATCGTCGTGGGCGCGAGGTTCGCGGCGCGCAGATGGCGCACGAAGGAGCGCACGTTGAGTTCCGGATCGCCCCCGGCTACGCTGTCGGGGACGCGCACCGGCTGGTGCTTGATCATGCTCGAATCTCCTTCAACCTCCTGCTCGACAGGGGTTGATGACTGTTCCAGTTCTGCGCTGAAACAGCGCCATGCTTCGGCGACGACCTGAGAAAGGTTCAGGCAGCCGCTGGATCCAGATTCGGGAGCATGAACTTTCGGTGCGGGGGTAGCTCAGTGGTAGAGCGCCTGCCTTCCAAGCCCCCTGACCAAAACGTCATGCTTCAGACGTGGCGATCACCCCTAAAACGGTTCAGTTATCCGCTGAACTTCGCGCCTCCCGTCGCGAATCCTCCCGTCGTCTGAACAGCCGCCACACGTGGCACCGGTCGACGGCGCGGAGCGCCATCGTGCCCTGGTGTTCCTCGATTCTAGCAGCGACTCCGCGCGTTCTCACAATGCGGACCCCGAAGCGACCACGTCGTCGGACACCGCGATGCCGGGACATGCTTACGCCAACGAAAATTCGTTTGGACTCAGATCCTCGGGACTGCGGTGTCCTCGGTGATCCGTGTTCATGCGATCAGCTGAGTGATGCGCGACGGCTCCTCGAGGTGCTCGATCCAAGCCGGCGATACCGTCGGAACGAGGTCGCCGGGTGACGTGCGAAGGACTGCGCAGAGTCGTAGAAGCACACTGAACGGGATATCGGAACGGCCGACTTCGTAGTTCGAGATC
>JBFWQJ010000321.1:0-2926 GCA_050249515.1 Dehalococcoidia bacterium
GGAGCGCTGGGCGTTGCCGTAGACCAGCGCCACCGTGTGGCACAGGCCGGCGTTGATCGCCTGCACCGCGGCGTGGATGCCGCGCGGCGCGTCACCGGAGGTGCACCACGAGGCGTTGATGCCCAGCACCTCGCAGGTGCGCTCCGTCGACATCGGCCCACCGACGACGAGGCCGTCGATGTCGTCCTTCGTCAGCCCGGCGTCGTCCAGGGCGCGCTTCAGGGCCTTCGCCGCGAGCTGGTAGGAGTTGAGCGCGCCGGAGCCCTTCTCCGTCGCGTTGCCCTTCTCGCCCGCGCGGTAGTCCTCGCGGTAGTCGGTCTCACCGACGCCGACGATCGCGCAGGTGTCCTTCAGTTTCTTGAGTCGCTCGACCTCGAATGGATAGGCCATGTCGCCCTCTCTCCGCTGCTGGATGTCGTCGGGAAGATAGCACCATCGCCGACTGGCGTCCCCGCTCGCGCGGCCGCGCCGGGGGGCCGCGGCGAATGCGCGGCGGGCGCTGCGCGAACGGCGCCGCGGCATGGCCGCCCCCGACGTGACAAGGCCCGGGCGCCTGCCCCCGCGCGGTGGCGGAAGCGGACGTCCGGGCCTCGATGTGGCTCCGGGGAGCGCGCGGGGACGCTAGCGCGTGCCTCGCAGGCGCGGGTCCAGGACGTCGCGGAGGGCGTCGCCGAACATGTTCGCGCTGTAGACGGTCAACGCCAGCACCAGGCCGGGGAAGATGACCATGGACGGGTTGTTCTGCATGTACTGGACGGCGCTGCCGGCCAGCATGCCGCCCCACGTCGGCGTGGGGGGCGGGACGCCGTAGCCGAGGAAGGACAGGCCCGCCTCGGTCAGGATGTAGCCGCCGAGGACGGTGGACGACAGGACGATGAGGATCGGCAGGATGTTCGGCAGGATGTGCCGGAGCATCAGCCGCGTCTCTGTCGCGCCCAGCGACTTCGCCGCCTCCACGTACGGGCGGTGCTTCACGTCCAGCACGGCGGAGCGGACGATGCGGCTCTGCTGCACCCCGCCGCTGAGGCCGATGACGATCATCAGCCAGAAGACGCTCTGGCCGAAGAGGCCGACGAGGATGATCGCGGTCACCAGGCCGGGCAGCGCCATCCAGGCGTCCACCAGGCGCTGGATCACGGTGTCCCAGATGCCGCCGAAGTACCCCGTGGTCCCGCCGATCAGCAGCGAGAGCACGCTGGCGATCATCACCGCGCCCAGCGAGATGGTGATCGAGACGCGGGCGCCGTAGATCAGGCGGCTCATCAGGTCGCGGCCCAGCTCGTCGGTGCCCATCCAGTGGTTGGCCGTCGGGCCGACCAGGCGGTCGCCGAGCGAGGTGATGTTGAAGCCGTACGGCGCGATCCACGGCGCGGTCAGCGCCGTGAGCGCGGCGAACATCAGGATCACCGCACCGAAGGCGCCCAGCGGCTTGCGCCGGGCGAAGCGGATGATCGGGTTGCCCTGCGGGCGGAGCTTGATCTCACCGAAGCCGTCGTCGGTGGGAATCGCGGGTGTCGTGGCGTGTGCGTTCGTCATGGCGTCCCCCCTAGAACCGGATCCGCGGGTCCAGCAACCCGTACATGAGGTCGACGATCAGGTTCACGCTCGCGGTCACCACCGCCATCACCAGCACGATGCCCTGGATCAGCGGGTAGTCGCGCTTCGGGAGCGCCTGAGCCACCAGCAGCTGGCCCATGCCCGGGATGGCGAAGAGCGACTCGAGGACCACGATGCCGCCGATGCCGGCGACCACCTGGAGGCCCATCAGCGTGATGACGGGCATCAGCGCGTTCTTGAAGACGTGACGCCACAGCACCACGCGCTCCGTCAGGCCCTTCGAGTATGCCGTGCGGATGTAGTCCTGCCGCAGGACCTCGAGCATCGTCGTGCGCATCAGGCGCATGACAGGCGCGCCCAGGAACATGCCCAGGATGATCGCCGGGAAGATGAGGAGCTGCAGGTTCTGGATCGGGTCGTCCCAGATGTATTTGTAGTCTCTGAGTGGTGTCCACCCGAAGTATTTCGCCGGTAGGACGATCATCAGCATGCCGACCCAGAAGATGGGGAGGGACAGGCCGAGGATCGCGATCGATCTCGCGATCTGGTCTGCCCACCCCTCCGGTTTCCTCGCCGCGATCACCCCGACGAGGATGCCCCACGCCCAGCCGATGGTGACGGAGAGCGCGAGCGTCTCCAGCGTGGTCGGCAGGCGGCGCTGGATCTCCTCGGTCACCGGCTTCTTCGTCCAGATGGAGGTGCCCAGGTCGCCCTGGAGCGTGGCGCCCCAGAACTTCACGAACTGCACCGGCAGCGGGTCCGCGAGGCCGAGGCGCTCGCGCAGGCGCTGCAGGGCCTCCTCGCTGAAGGGCTCCTGGTTCGCGCCCAGCATCAGGGCCGCGGCGTCGCCGGGCAGGATGCGGGTGGCGCTGAAGATCAGGGTGCCCGCCAGGAAGAGCGTCGGGATCACCAGCAACAGCCGTTGGAGGACGTATTTGGACATGGGCCAACTCTCAGGGAGGTGAAGGTGTGCGCGGGCCGCCGAGTCTGCCCGGCGGCCCGCGTTAATTTATTGTAACGCGCGGCAGTTGGCTACGCTCCCGTTCACGCCCGCGGTCCGGGACGTCACGCGGCGCCCGGCCCCGCGTATGAGGGGCATACGTTTCGCCCGCCGCGGCGGATGTCCACCGGGCGGGCGTGGAAGGTCGTTCCAGGCGGTGGCGCCGCCCTCGGCGTCGAGGGGCGCCGAGGGGCAGGGGGCGGGTCTAGGCCAGCTCGAACACCGGGAGCTTGAACGGCCCCTCGTCGTCCTCGCAGTCCAGGAAGACCAGCTTCACCGGCGTGCCGCGATCCTTGCCCTCCACCGAGAACCCCTGCGGGTTCGTCATGAAGAGCGGGCCCTCCTCCAGCTCCACGAGCATCGCCTCCC
>JBFWQJ010000322.1:0-2897 GCA_050249515.1 Dehalococcoidia bacterium
ATTCCGGTTCCCGATGAGCAGAACGCCCCCTACTGGGAGGGCGCGAAGGAGCACAAGCTGGTGCTCCAGCACTGCTCGAACTGCGGCCTGGTGAGCGCCCGCCCGCGTGTGGTGTGCCCGCGCTGCCACACCGAGGAGTTCGAGTGGAAGCAGGTCAGCGGCAAGGGGATCATCCACTCCTACACGATCGTCCACCAGACGACGGCTGCCGGGTTCCAGGACGAGGTCCCGTACGTGGTCTGCCACGCGGTGATCGAGGAAGAGCCCACCTGCTACGTCACGGCGAACCTGCTGGTCGACCAGAGCCAGTACGACAAGCTGACGATCAGCCTCCCCGTGGTCATCGACTTCGAGGACCGCGGCAACGGCGTGGTCGTGCCGCAGTGGCGATTGGCGTAGGTGAGACATGGCTTTCAACGCAGCGAATGAAGTCGCGATCGTCGGCATCGGCCGGACGAAGATGTCCCGCCGCGGCGACCGCGCGATCGGCGCGCTGGCCGTGGAGGCGTCGCTGAAGGCGATCGCGGACGCGGGCCTGACGCTTCGCGACATCGACGGCCTGAGCACGTACCCGGAGAGCACGGGCCCGGGCGTGGGCCCGGTGCCGGGCGTGAGCTCCTCCGGCCTGCAGTGGATGGTGCAGGGCCTGGGCATCGAGCAGATCAACTGGTGGTCGAACGGCGGCGGCAACATCTCGACCGCGGTCGGCACGGCGGCCATGGCGATCGCCACGGGCATGTGCAACTACGTGCTGGTGTGGCGCTCCATGTACCAGCCGCGCTCCGGCGCCTTCGGCTCCGGCACGCGTGGCTCCTCGCAGAGCGACGCGCCGCGCGAGGCGCCCCGCGCGGGCGGTGCGAACGCGTACCAGGCCCCGTACGGCATGGGCGACGCGCCGACGCACTTCGCGGCGGCGTACATGCGCTACATGAAGATGTACGGCGCGCGTCGCGAGCACATGGCGGCCTACGCGCTGTCCTGCCGCGCAAACGCGAACAAGAACCCGTACTCCATGTTCTACGACCAGCCGATGACGTTCGACGACTACATGAACTGTCGAATGATCTCGGACCCGCTGTGCCTCTTCGACTGCGACATGCCGGTCGACGGCGCGGCGGCGATCGTCCTCGCGCGCGCGGACCGCGCGAAGGAGGGACCGAAGCCCCCGGCGTACATCACGGCGCTGGGCTCCGGCGGCTTCAACTGGAAGAACCGCCCGCCCGAGGAGTGGCAGAACGACACGGCTCGCAACCTGAGCCGCACGCTCTGGGCCTCCACGTACATGACCGCGAAGGACATGGACGGCGCGCAGTTCTACGACGGCTTCTCGCCGGACATCTACTGGTGGCTGGAGGAGATGAACTTCTGCGGCCGCGGCGAGGCGTTCGAGTACATCCAGAACGGCCGCATCGCCCTCGGCGGTGAGTTCCCGATCAACACGTTCGGCGGCCAGGTGTCGGAGGGCCGCCTCCACGGCATCGCCCACTGGTACGAGGGTGTGAGCCAGATCCGCCACGAGGCTGACGACAAGCCCGGCGACGGCGCCCGCAACATCAGCCACAACGGCCGCCTGGCGGAGAACGTGCTGGTCTGCACCGGCATGCTCGGTCACGGCGTGGGCGTCATCCTGAGCGACGAGCCCCGCTAGCCGCGGCGCTCTCGTCTTCGCGAGGCACCTCGAGAGGCCCCGGCAGCGATGCCGGGGCCTCTTCTTGTCCGGTGCACGGCGGGGACGGCGCTGCGGTGCGTGCGGGGGGCGCGGTCGGGCGTGGGGCGGCCCAGCGCGGAAGGAAGCGGCGGTGCCGGGAGGCAAGCAGAAGCCCCGGCAGCAGTGCCGGGGCTTCGGGCCGCGGGGCCGGGTCGAGGTGCTCGAGAACCTCGACGGGGCGACGCGGGGGGCTACTTCTTGGTGGTCGCGTCCAGCAGCGGCTGGACGCTGTCCATCTGGTCCACCGTGCGGCAGAGGTCGATGAACGAGTCCAGACCGGCCTGGCCGCCCAGCGGGTACTTCGGGCCGGAGGCGCGCAGACGCTCCACGAAGCCGTCGTAGTCCCAGCACAGGCGCGCGTAGGGGTACTCGCCGGTGAAGTTGCGGCCGTCCTTCATCCGGATGACCGCCTTCGGCGAGAACATCGGGAAGTCGTGGGCGGCGGTGATCGTCACCCGGTTGAGGGTGAACTCCTCCACCTTCTTGTCGGCCTTCAGGTCCTCGCCCGTGGGGCCGAAGGTCGGGCCACCCACCTGCGGGAAGCCGCCGTTGACCAGCGCGTGCGCCACGTACCAGTGCGTGCCGCCGACGCGCGGCGGGTTGGCGGGGTCACGCGGGAACTGCGGGCTCGGGTACAGCGTCTCGATGTAGTTCATCGTGACGATGACTTCCTCGACGTCGTCGGGGTTGATGCCGTACTGCTCGCGCATCTCGACCATCATGTTGATGGGGGCGTGGTTGTAGCCGGCGTTGTCGTACATCCGGTACATCAGGTCCATCAACTGGAAGCGCTTGCCCAGGCCCTCCGTGATCTTGGAGAGGTCGGCCTGCAGCGGGCCCTCGAACGTGTACGTCAGCTTGCCCTCGTGGCTGCCGATGAAGGCGTTGAGGAAGCCGGCCGGGCCCTCGATCACCTGCTCGGAGGCCTTGATGTGGCCCTCGCGCGCGACCATCGCGGCGAACACGCCCTGGCGGGCCGCGTTCGGGTCATGCACGCCGGTTTCGCCGCCGCCGGAGCGGCCGCTCTCGAAGAGGCCGGAGGTGCAGTTGGCGGCGATCGCGATCGCCGACATCAGTCCTTCCTCGTCCAGCTTCATCAGCTTCGCAGCGATCAGCGCGGCGCCCATCGTGTGGTAGATCGGGGCCGGTCGGAAGCCACGCGCCGCGGTGGAGGGCACGGTGTCCTCCG
>JBFWQJ010000323.1:0-2876 GCA_050249515.1 Dehalococcoidia bacterium
GGGATCCACGCGCGCACGAACAGCTTGAGCTGATCCTCCGCGTCGGGATCGACCCACTGCAGGTTGCCGACGATCAGCACGAACGGCTGACGTCGCGCCTCGGCCTCGACCAGGCGAAAGTTCGCCTCGAACGCGCGCTGCCGCCGGCTCGCGACGTCGGCGGCGAGGAACGGGTGGCGGGCCTCGATCGCGCCGAGCTGCCACAGCATCGCGGGCGCGTGGCGCGCGAGCTCGGGATCGAGCGCGCGCAGCGACGCGTCCACGCGCTCGCGCACGAGCTCGGGCGGATCCGCGCGGTCGAGGCCGAAGTAATTCCGGATGATGTCGAGGCCGACGCGCCGTCCCGTCGCGCGCGTGTACGGCTGCGCCTTCGCGCCGTACACGCCGGCGCCACGCGCGCGGGCCAGCGCGGCGAACTCCACGACCAGCCGCGACTTGCCGATGCCGGCCTCCCCGCCGATCGCGACGAGATGGCCCGCGCCGCGGCTCACCGCGTCGAGCGCGGCCGCGAGGCGCGCGAGATCGTCGTCGCGGCCCACGAGCGGCGACGGCACGCGGCGCCCTGACTCGAAGCGCAACGTCGAGCTGACGGCGCCCTGCACCTCCATCACCTCGACCGGCTGCTCGAGCCCCTTCACGTTGACGGGTCCGAGCGCGCGCGTGCGCACGCGCCGCGCCGCCATCGCGACCGTGTCCCCCGTGGTGAGGATCGTGCCGGGCTTTGCGAGCTGCTCCAATCGGGAGGCCAGGTGCACGGTCTGGCCGACGGCGGACAGCGCGCCGGGATCGGGGCCCAGCGAGCGCAGCACCACCTCACCCGAGTGCACGCCGACGCGGATCAGGATCGGGATGCCGTGCGAGCGCTGGACCTCGTCGCCGTACTTCGTGACGCGCTCCTGCATGCGCAGCGCGGCGTAGCACGCGCGGATCGCGTGGTCCTCCTGCGCCACCGGCGCGCCGAACAGCGCCATGATCCCGTCGCCGAGCACCTGGGCCACCGTGCCCTCCCAGCGGTGCACGGCCTCGACCATCAGCTCGGCGACGCGGTCGAAGATCTCCGCCGCCTCCTCGGCGTCGCGGCCCGACAACACGGCCATCGACGCGGTCACGTCGGCGAACAGCACGCTCACGTGCTTGCGCTCGCCCGGCACGTCGGAGCGATGGGGCGCGTCGGCCGCCGCATCCGCCCACGTGCCGGACGGCGACACGCGGCGCCGCGTCGGATCGTGCGCCATCGGCGGCACCCGCACGCCGCAGTACGGGCAGAAGCGCGCGCCGGGCGGGGTGGTCTCGTGGCACTGCGCGCAGCGGATCACGGGGACATGGTCACGCGGGGGCGCCGCGGAACTGGGGGGCCACCTTCTGCATGAACAGGCGGATGCTCTGCGCGGCCTCGTCGTACGGCATCGGCCCCATGCGGAAGGCGAGGATGAGGCCGCCGACGCCGATCGCGTCGATCTCGGCGATCGCCTCCGCCACGCGCGTCGGCGAGCCGCAGATCAGCGAGTGCTGGGCGTCGTTCCGCGCCGCGGGCGCGACCTCGGGCCTGAGGAGGAGGCCCTGCTCCTCGTACACCCGGCGCCGCATCGCCTGCCGGAACTCGGCCTGCGCCTCCCACGCGGGCCGCGCGATGCGCTCGGCCTCCGCGTCGGTCTCGGCGACGAAGATGTTGCGCCACACCCAGGTCTCGCCGACGTTCTTCGCGATCAGCGCCTCGTCGTGGCCCGACTCGCGCATCGTCCGCCGGTACGCGTCCATGCGATGCCGCGTCACCGCGTTGCTCTGCACGTTCATCAGGAACGGGCGGCCCGCGCGCGCCATCTCGAGCGTGGCCTCCTCGGTCGCGCACGCGCGGATGAGCCGAGGATGCGGTTCGGTGAACGGTCGAGGACGCAAGAGCGGCAGGCGGAGCGTCCAGAACTTGCCGGCGTGGCGATAGTCCTCCGTCGTCCACGCCTTCACCATGATCTCCTCGGCCTCGATCAGGCGATCGTGGGCCTCGTCGGGATCGATGCCGTAGCCCTGGTAGTCGTAGATGTTGTACGCGGTGCCGCGCCCCAGGCCGACGAGCAGGCGCCCCTTGCTGATGTTGTCGATCAGCGCCATCTGCTCGGCCATGCGGATCGGGTGGTGGAGCGACATCTGCGCCACCGCGAAGCCGATGTGGATGCGCTCGGTGCACGCGGCCAGCGCGGCGGCGAACGCAACCGGGTCCACGTAGGCGCAGATGCCGTCGAAGTGATGCTCCGCGAGCCAGAGCATCTCGAGCCCGAGCGCGTCGCAGAGGCGCGCCTCGGCAAGGGTCTCCTGGATGATGCGCTGGTCGTCGTTCGGGTCCATCGACGCGGGGAACAGGAAGTTGCTGAAACGCATCGGTCGTCCTCTGTCCGGGGTTCGGGTGGCGGTGGCTTCGGATGCTGTCGCGCGCGATTGTACAGTGCCGCCACGTCCCGCGTTCCTCACCTCGGCGAATCAGCGAGCGGCCCGTCGAGCAGGGCGCGGTTCTGGTGTCCGGCGCCGCGGTGCGCCCGCGTCGCCGGACGGTATACTCGCGTCCCCATGCGGCTGCAGACGATCGACGACCCCGGCGACCCGCGCGTCGCCGACTACCGCGACATCAAGGACGCCGACCTGCGCCGGCGGGCCGGCCTGTTCGTGGCCGAGAGCCGCGCGGTGGTGCGCCGCCTGCTCGCGTCGCCGCGCTTCCCGCCGCGGTCGGTCCTGCTGACGCAGCCGGCGCTTCATGGCCTCCGCGACGCGCTCGCCGCGTGCGACGTGCCGGTGTACGTGACGACGCACGAGATCGCGCGCGAGGTCGTGGGCTTCGATTTCCATCGCGGGTGCATCGCGCTCGGCGAGCGGGGGGACGAGCCGAG
>JBFWQJ010000324.1:0-2850 GCA_050249515.1 Dehalococcoidia bacterium
GGGTCAGCGCCGCGCCCGCGGCGCGCGCGGAGGCGCAGCGCGCAGCGATCGAGGCGGAGCCGGGCGGCGGCTGGGCGATCGGCGACGCCGAGGCCGGCGAGCCGATGGTGGACGCGCGCTAGCGGCGGGGCAGGGGGGCGCTAGCCCCGGCTGAACCACGACTTCCGTTGCTCGCCCTTCGGGGTGATGGCCCAGTCCGTGACCTCCGGGGCGCCGCCGGGGCCGCCGAACGGGATGCCGTTGCGGCGGAGGAACTCCTCCACCTGTCCGGTCCCTGGCTCGGTGAGCATGCTGCCGCGGTCCACGGCGCGCGGGCCGCGGCCCGGCAGCGCCGAGGGCTCCTCGGCCGGCCCGTCGTGCTCCTCCGGCGCGATCACCAGCGTCGGCACGGACAGGTGGCCCGTCCAGCGCAGCACGAAGTCGCGCGCGCCCTGGTCGGCGTCGATGTCGTACGAGACGTACGCGATCGGGTGCTGCTTCACCCAGCGGTCCCACCGCATCATGTCCGGGCAGAACGAGGATCGCCCGTAGACGACGAGGCGGCTCACGCGCGGCTCCACAGCGTCTCGAAGCCCTCACCGCCGCGGACGGCGGCGAGCAGGTCGGTGCGCTCGCGCCCGCGCAGGTCGTCCAGCGCGTCCGCCAGCAGGTCGTGCACGTCCACGCCCTGTTCCTCGTCGATGCGCCGCACGGCGCCGCTCAGCAGCGGCGAGGCGGCGAGGTAGGCGACGGAGTGGGGCCAGACGAAGAACAGCAGCTGTTCCGGGGCACGCAGGCCCGGGCGCCGCGCGCTGAGCCAGATCTGGCGCTCGCCCGCGTCGTTGAGCGGCTCGACCAGTTCGACGATCGGCGGTGTGTGACCTCGCGGGTCGTCGCGCAGGTCGATCAGCAGGCGGTCCGGGGTGAAGTCGAAGCCGAGGACGATCACATCGGCGTCGCGCACGGCCTCGTCGATCGCCTCGGGGTCGAGGGCTGGGCCGTTGTCGCCGAACATTCCCACATCAGGCACGCGCGATCCTTCTCGGGCGGGGCGCCTCGTGCGCCCGGAACAGAGACGGGGTCGCCTGCGCGACCCCGTCCCCAGCGTTCGTTGCGGACCGTACCGGCTAGTACATGTCCATGTTCGGCGCGGCGGCGGTCGCACCCTCGGGGATGTCGGTGACGAGGACGTTGGTCGTGAGGACCATGCCCGCGATCGACACCGCGTTCTCCAGCGCCGCCTTCGTCACCTTCGCCGGGTCGATGATGCCAAGCTGCACCATGTCGCCGTACGTGTCGGCCGCGGCGTCGTAGCCCTGGCCGCGCTTCAGGCTGCGCACCTTCTGGACGATGACGGAGCCGTCCTGGCCCGCGTTCGCGGCGATGCGGCGCAGCGGCTCCTCCAGCGCGCGGCGGAGGATGCGGACGCCGGTCATCTCGTCGGCGTTCTCCAGCTCGACCTTGTCGAGGGCCGGCAGCGCGTTCAGGAAGGCGACGCCACCACCCGGGACCATGCCCTCCTCGACAGCGGCGCGGGTGGCGGACAGGGCGTCCTCCACGCGGTGCTTCTTCTCGGTGAGCTCAACCTCGGTGGCCGCGCCGACCTTCACGATCGCAACGGAGCCGGCGAGCTTGCCCAGGCGCTCCTGGAGCTTCTCCTTGTCCCAGTCGGACGTGGAGTTGGCGAGCTGCGCGCGAATCATCTTCACGCGCTCCTCGATGCCCTTCTTGGTGCCCTTGCCCTCGATGATCGTCGTCTCTTCCTTGCCGACGACGACGCGGCGGGCGCGGCCCATGTCCTCGACCGTGGCCGACTCCAGGGTGCGCGAGAGCTCCTGGCTGATCAGCGTCGCGCCGGTCAGCGAGGCGATGTCGCCCAGGTTCTCCTTGCGGCGGTCACCGAAGCCGGGGGCCTTCACGGCGACCACGTTCACGGTGCCGCGGAGCTTGTTCACCGCCAGGGTGGCCAGCGCCTCGCCGTCCACGTCCTCCGCGATGATCACCAGGTTCTTGGAGACCTGCAGCTGCTTCTCCAGCCACGGCAGGATGTCGTTCACGGAGGAGAGCTTGCGGTCTGTGACGAAGATGTACGGGTCTTCGATGACCGCTTCCATGCGCTCCGGGTTGGTGACGAAGTAGGCCGAGATGTAGCCGCGGTCGAAGGCCATGCCCTCCACGTACTCGATCTCGGTCTGGATGCCCTTCGACTCCTCGACGGTGATGACGCCGTCCTTGCCGGCCTGCTCCATCACCTCGCCGATGAGCTCACCGATGTCCTTGGAGGCGGCCGAGATGGCGGCGACCTGCGACATCTGCTCGCGGGTGGTGACCTTCACCGCGTTCTTGGAGACGGCGTCCTTGATGACCTTCGCAGCGGCCTCGATGCCGCGCTTCAGGGCCATCGGGTCGGCGCCGGCGGCGACGTTCTTCATGCCCTCGTGGACGATCGCCTGGCCGAGCACCGTGGCGGTGGTGGTGCCGTCACCGGCGATGTCGTTCGTCTTGGAGGCGATCTCCTTGGCGAGCTGCGCGCCGATGTTCTCGAACGGGTTCTGGAGCTCGATGTCCTTCGCGATCGTCACGCCGTCGTTCGTGATCGTGGGCGCGCCGAACTTCTTGTCGAGGACGACGTTGCGACCGCGGGGGCCCAGCGTCATCTTGACCGCGTCCGCCAGGGCGTCGATACCGTCGCGCATCGCCTGGCGCGCCTGCTCGTCGAACAGCAGCTGCTTGGCCATAGGTGAGTTGTCCTTTGCTCCCGCGCCCCACGACCGCCGAGTCGGGCAGCGCGCACGTTTAGCACTCTCGGAACCGGAGTGCTAAGTTTTTACCCAATCGCGAGCAGTCACGCAAGACCTCGCGGCACGCTGA
>JBFWQJ010000325.1:0-2847 GCA_050249515.1 Dehalococcoidia bacterium
CCGGGACCGACGGCGACGACGTGGCCGTGCTGCGGCTTCTCCTTGGCGGAGTCCGGGATCACGAGGCCCGAGGCGGAGATCTCCTCCTGCTCGACGGGGGTGAGGACGAGGTGGTCGGTCATCGGGACAACGTTCGTGGCCAAGGCACCAGTCTCCTTCTACAGCGTTCGGCCCCGGATCCCGGCGTCCGAGTCCGGGCCACCCGTCCTGGGGTCGGGTGATCCGCGCTCGGGCCCTCGCGCGCTCCGGGAGTTCGCGCTCGTCCAGCCGTGTCGATGTGCGGTGCGCGGTTCACGCCGTCGGCCGGTCGTGACGTCGCGGGGCTGTCCCCACGCCCGAGCCCCTCGTGCGAGGCGTCCCGGGCCGGCCACGATGCCGGTGAATGCGTTCCCCGTCGCAGAGACCGCCTCGCGGCGGCCTCCGGGCGGGATGTTAGCACTCGCCATATGAGAGTGCTAGCCCTCGCTGGCGACGTTTTTCGGGGCTTCCGCAGTGTCAGAACCTCGGCCGTCTCGGGCCTCGCTGTACGCGCAGGGACTGCTCCATCTGCAGGACCTGTGGTGCTCGCGTGGCGGGTGCGGGGTGTGCCCGCTGTCGGGGACGCGGGTCGCGGGGTGGGGGGCGATGGGATCGTCGGCGCACCCCCACCCTGGTCCTGCTCCCTTGAGGGGGAGGGAGCCGGATCCTCGGAGGGGCAGGACGAGCCGACGCGACGCCGCTCACCCTGAGCCCGTCGAAGGGGGAGCCGCCCGAGCGCTCGAACGCCTGGTCCGTGTTCACGGCCGACGTCGTCGGTGGTCGTCCTGACCCTCTCCCAGCCCTTCCCCAGAGGGGGAGAGGGTCAGAACTAGCACCCTTCGGCGCGTTCGCACGCATCGAGGTGCGGCGCAGCGGGGCTGGCGGGGGCGAGGCGGGGTCTACGTCAGGCGGTGCGGGCAGCCCGCTTCACCGCGGCCTTGCGGACGGCGGTGCTGAAGATGTCGATCGGGGTCTCGGCGGGGATCGCGTCGTCAAGGTGGCGGAAGGCCGCCGCCGCGATCATCGCGCCGTTGTCCGTGCAGAGGGACGGCGGCGGGATGTGCACGGGCACGGGCGACTCTTCGCGGATGCGCTCGCGGAGGCGGCGGTTGGCGGCGACGCCGCCGGCGACGAGGAGACTCGCCACGCCTTCGCGCTCGGCGGCGCGGGCGGCCTTCTTCGCGAGCACGTCGCAGACGGACTCCTCGAACGCCCACGCGATCTCCGCCGGGGGCGGAGCGTCCGGGGAGGAGACGAGGTTGGCGACGGCGGTCTTGAGGCCGGAGAACGAGAAGTCGTCGCTGCCGCGCAGCCAGGCGCGCGGGAGGCGAGTCTTGCGGACGGTCGCCGTCGCGGCGAGCTTCGAGATCGGCGGGCCACCGGGGTAGGGAAGGTCGAGCAGGCGCGCCACCTTGTCGAACGCCTCGCCGGCCGCGTCGTCGCGGGTGCCGCCCAGGCGCTGGAAGCTCCCGTGCTCCTCCATGAGCAGCAGCTCGCTGTGACCGCCGGAGACGACGAGGGCGAGCGCCGGTAGCTCCGGCTGCACCTCGGCCGTCTGTCCGGCCTCGGTCGGCAGCCAGTTCGCGGCGACGTGGCCCCCGATGTGGTCGACCGGGATCAGCGGCAGGTCGCGCGCGTAGGCGAGGCCACGCGCGGCGTTGAAGCCGATGAGCAGCGCGCCCGGCAGGCCAGGGCCGGCCGTGACGGCGATCGCGTCGAGGTCGTCCCAGCCGCACTCGGCGTCGGCGAGGGCGCGACGCACCACCGGCACCAGCGCGGCGAGGTGGGCGCGGGCGGCTACCTCCGGCACGACACCTCCGGTCGCGGCGTGGAGGTCGCCCTGGCTGGCGACGACCGTGCTCTCGAGGCGGAGGGGGCCGTCGTCCGTGGCGCGCGAGACGACCGATGCGGCCGTCTCGTCGCAGGAGGATTCGATACCGAGGATGCGCATGAGAGAAGTTTAGGCCGAGGGTGGGCTAGCCGCCCCGCCCGGATCCGGCGCGGCCGCGTGCCGCTCGTCGGCGAGACGCTGGACGGCGTCGACGAACGCCGAGAACAGGCGCGCGAGGTCGCGGCGTTCGTCCGGGGCGAGCTGCGCGAGCGTCGCGGCGAAGTCGGCGTCGCGCTCGGACTCGAACTCCGCGAGCAGCGTGGCGCCGGCCTCGGTCAGCGAGAGGCGCGTCACGCGCCGGTCCTGGGCGTCCGGCTCGCGCCGCACGAAGCCGAGCGCCGCCACGCGGTCGACGAGGCCCGTGAGCGAGGATCCGCCGAGGCCGATCGCGTGGCCGATCTCGCCGGTCGAGGCACCGGCCTCGTCCCGGATCGCGAACAGCAGCCGCAGCTGGCCCATGGTCAGGCCGCTCCGGTCCCAGAGGTCCACGCGCATCGGCTCGACCAGCGCGAAGAAGCGCGCGAGCGCGTCCTTCAACTGGACCGTCGCCTCGGTCAGCCCCACCTCGCTCGCGGTGGGCCGTGGATCCGTGGGGGTGCGGCTCTCCGCGCTCACGATGTCCTCCGACGCCATCGTAGGGCGGTGCGGAGAACGATGATTGAGCCTCCGCCTGCTGTCCGTATACTGATCGGACGGGCCCGCGCCGCATCGAGCGTCGGCCTGCCCCAGGTCGCCGCTGTAGCTCAGGGGCAGAGCAGCTGTTTCGTAAACAGCAGGTCGTGGGTTCGAATCCCACCGGCGGCTCCAGCATTCCTCCACCCCCACCGCGACACGGCGCCACAGATCGATGTCCACGATGAGCAAGTTCCGCACGCGCATCCGTGACATCGGACGGGCGCCCGGTGGCATGGGCTTCGCCGCCAACGCCCGCGCGGAGC
>JBFWQJ010000326.1:0-2837 GCA_050249515.1 Dehalococcoidia bacterium
GAATCGCCAGCCGCTGAACGAGCTGGTCACCACGCCGCTGACCAACACCGCGCCGGACCACGGCATGCCGGGCAAGTGGGAGGCCACGCTGGTGGTGCCACCGAACGTCGCGCCGGGCGATGCGCGCGTGATCGCCCACTTCGACAGCCCCCGAGACGGCAGCGTGGTCGCGCAGGACGTCGTGAGCGTGGTGATCGGCTAGGCCGCACCTCGCGGGCGGTAGTGCAGGTGCACGGCGCCGGTGGCGAAGCGGCGCTCCTCGACCAGTTCGAGGTCGATCCGGACGTCGTCCGGGAACGCGCCGGGGCCGCCGCCGATCACCACCGGCGTGACGACGAGGTGGTAGTCGTCCACCAGGCCGGCGCGGATCGCCTGAGCCGCGATCTGCGCGCCCCCGATCGTGAGGTCGGCCTCGGCGGCCTCCTTCAGGCGGCGCACCGCCTCGACATCGAACGCCCGCTCGACGCGCGTCCGCGCGCTGGCGACGGCCTGCAGGGTCGTGGAGTAGACGACCTTGTCGGCGTCCTGCCACACCGCGGCGAAGTCATGCTCCACCGGGCCCCAGTCGGGGCGCGGCGTCTCCCAATAGACCATCGTCTCGTACATCTTCCGGCCGTAGAGGCAGGTGCCCACCGGGCGCAGGAGGTCGTTGAAGAACGCGTGGACCTCCTCGCTCGGTACGGACCAGTCGATGCTGCCGGCCGCGTCCGCGACGTAGCCGTCCAGCGACATGTTGGTGGCGTAGATGAGTCGCCCCATCACGCCTCCTCGGGCTTGCCGGCCCACACGGCGCGGCTGTCCCGCTCGTCCACCATGCGGTCGATGATCTGGAAGATCGGCATCGCGCCCAGGTCCGCGCCGGTGCCGTCGCGGACGGCGGCGGCCTCCGCCTCCTGCTCGCGGTCGCCGACGACGAGCATGTAGGGGACGCGTTGCAGCTGGGCGCGGCGGATCTTCGCCCCCATGCGCTCGTTCGACTCGTCCACCTCGATGCGCAGTCCGCGCTCGCGCAGCATGGAGCGCACGCGGTGGGCGTAGTCCACGTGGCGGTCGGCGATCGGCACCACGACGGCCTGCACGGGCGCGAGCCAGAGCGGGAAGTGCCCCGCGGTGTGTTCCGTGTAGACGCCGATGAACCGCTCCAGCGAGCCGAGGATCGCGCGGTGGAGCATCATCGGCGTGTGGTCCTCGCCATCGGCGCCCACGTACTTCAGCCCGAAGCGCGTCGGCATCGCAACGTCGATCTGGAGCGTGCCGAGCTGCCACGAGCGGCCGATCGCGTCGCGGAAGTGGAACTCCACCTTCGGCCCGTAGAACGCGCCCTCGCCCGGGGCGAGCGTGTACTCGTAGCCCACGGAGCGCACGGAGTCGCCCAGTTGCTGCTCCGCGATGTCCCAGTCCGGGATCTCGCCGGCGAACTTCTCGGGGCGCGTGGCCAGCCGGATCACGGGGAAGCCCAGGCCCAGCTCATCGTAGATGCGCTTCGCCATGGCGAAGACGGAGCGGATCTCGTGCTCCACCTGCTCCGGCGTGCAGTAGATGTGCGAGTCGTCCTGCGCGAAGGAGCGCACGCGCGTCATCCCGTGGAGGACACCCGACCGCTCGTTCCGGTGCAGCCGCGTGAACTCGGCGAGGCGCAACGGCAGGTCGCGGTAGGAGTAGTGGCCGCCGGAGAAGTACCAGCAGTGACCAGGGCAGTTCATCGGCTTGAGGCCGAATTCCTGCTCATCGATCTCCAGCATGTACATGTCGTCTTTGAAGTTCTGGTAGTGGCCGGAGGTCTTGAAGAGCTCCGCTGAGAACAGCTGCGGCGTGATCACCTCGGAGTAGCCGTACTCCTGGTAGAGCGCGCGCATGTACGCCGTCAGCTCGTTGTAGATCACGGCGCCCTTCGGGTGGAAGAACGGCGATCCCGGCGAGATCGGGTCGAGGTGGAAGAGGTCCAGCTCCCGGCCGAGGCGGCGGTGGTCGCGTCGTTCCGCCTCCTCGCGCGTGACCTTGTACGCCTCCAGCTCCTCCGCCGTGGGGAACAGGAGCCCGTACACGCGCTGGAGCATCGGGTTCTTCTCGTCGCCGCGCCAGTACGCACCGGCGACGCGGTCGAGGTTGAACGCGCCGAGCTGACCCGTGGACTCGGTGTGCCCGCCGCGGCACAGGTCCTGGAACTCGCCGTGCCGGAAGTAGCCGACCGTCTCGTCCTCGATGCCGTCGATGAGCTCCAGCTTGTACGGCTGGTCCTTGAAGATCTCGCGGGCCTGCGCCTTCGGGATCTGCTCGCCGCGGATCGGCAGGTTGCGCTCCACGGAGACGCGCATCCGCGCCTCCAGCGCGCCCAGGTCGTCCGGCGTCAGCGGGCGGGGCAGGTCGAAGTCGTAGTAGAAGCCGTTCTCCACCGGCGGGCCGATGGCGTACTTGGCCTCCGGGAACATCTCCAGCACCGCCTCCGCCAGGACGTGCGCCGCGGAGTGGCGCTGGCGGAACAGGCGCTCCTCGGCCGGGAGCTGGTCGAACGGGGTCTCGTCGCTCATCGTCTGCTCCTCTCGCGGCGGAGGGGGTGGGCCTCGCCGGCTGTCACACACAAAGAACGCGCCGCTCGTCGTCGGGGACGAATCCCCGGGACGAGCGGCGCGCGCACGTGGTTCCACCCGGCTTCCCCCGACGCGGCGCAGGCGCGCGCTGTCGAGGCTCCAGCACCCGTAACGTGGGCGTGGCCGCCGCGGGTTCGCCCGCGGGCTCCGGGGTGGTATCTCGCGCTGCCGGCTGCAGGACTCACAGCTCCTCGACGAAATCGAGGGCCCCGCTCTCTCGTGCCGGCGTCGGCGCGGGACGTGTCCCCG
>JBFWQJ010000327.1:0-2832 GCA_050249515.1 Dehalococcoidia bacterium
CGCCGAGGAGCGAGGCGGTGAGGCGGCGGGTGCGGATCTCGATCGAGCGGATGCGCGCGAGGAGGTCGGCGCTCAGCGCGAGCGCGGGCTCCGCGTCGGGTGCGATGCGCGCCATCGCCGGCGCCCTACGGCAGCCCGACGCCCTCGAGGATGCGCGTGACCACCTGGTCGGCGGTCACCGCGCGGGCCTCGGCCTCGTAGGTCATCACCAGGCGGTGCCGCAGCACGTCCGGCGCAAGCGCCTTCACGTCCTCGGGCGTGGTGTAGTCGCGGCCGTTGATGAAGGCGTACGCCTGCGCGCCCCGGGCGAGGAACGTGGCGGCGCGCGGTGACACGCCGTACTCCACCAGCGGCTCCAGGTCGCCCAGCGAGAAGCGCGCCGGCTCACGGGTCGCCTCGACAATGCGCACCACGTACTCGCGCAGCCGGTCGTTCACCTCCACGCCGCGGACCGCGTCGCGGAGCGCCGCGACCTCCGCGATGTCGATGACGGCGCGGGAGGCGGGCACCTCCTCGTCCAGCGCCCGCTGGAGGATCGCGCGCTCTTCCTCGCGCTTCGGGTAGTCGACGACGATCTTCAGCATGAAGCGGTCCAGCTGCGCCTCCGGCAGCGGGTAGGTGCCTTCCTGCTCGATCGGGTTCTGCGTCGCCAGCACCAGGAACGGGTCGGGCAGCGCCAGCGACTCCCCGCCAATGGAGACCTGCCGCTCCTGCATCGCCTCCAGCAGCGCGGACTGCACCTTCGCGGGGGCGCGGTTGATCTCGTCCGCCAGGATGACGTTCGCGAAGATCGGGCCGCGGCGCGTGTGGAAGTCGCCGTCCTTCGGACTGAAGATCAGCGTCCCCGTGATGTCCGCGGGCAGCAGGTCCGGCGTGAACTGGATGCGCGCGAACGAGCATTCGATGCTGCGCGCGAGCGTGGACACGGTCAGGGTCTTCGCGAGGCCGGGGACACCCTCGATCAGCGCGTGGTTGTTGGTGAGCAGCGCGACCAGCAGCCGGTCCACGAGGTCCGTCTGACCGACGATGACGCGCGCGATCTCCGCGCGCACCGCCTCGATTGCTCGGTGGTGGACCGCGGAGCCGGATGCCCGGGTCGGATCGGGTGCCTGGGCCATCTGGTACCTCGCAGTGCGCCGTTCGGGAAGAAAAAGTCTACCCGAAGCAGGGGTGCCCCTGTGCGCCGGTACCAGCCTGAGACGTGATCGATCTGTTAAGCGCCGCCGACCGCGACGAAGCCGCTCTCACGCCGCGCGGGCTCGGCGTCGCCGGCCTCGACCGCGTCGCCGAGGACGCCGAGCAGCGCCTTCAACCGGGGCACGAGCGTGTCCAGGCGCGCCGCGTCCACGGCGCCGCGCGCGAAGCGGGACTCCGTGCCGCCCACGCGGAAGCAGAGCTCCACGGGCAGGTCGCCGGTGAACTCATCCAGGACGGCGCAGAGGCGCGCGACGCGGCGGCGGTCTGCCGCCTCGTCCGTGGTCTCGTCCATCGTCACGAGCAGTCGATGCGGGCCGCCGGCGACACGCCGCGCCGGGGCGAACGAGGATGACGGCGCGCTGTACGTCTCGGGCGCCTCCGCCACGCCGGCCTCGGCGGGAGCGGTGTCGGCGGAGGGGCGCACGATGCGCAGGTCGGGCCGCGCATCGGAGCGTTCCCGTGGCCCGCCCGAGGGACCTCCGGGGCCAGCAGGCGGCCCCCCGGGCGGGTTGGGGAACGCTGGTCCCGCGCTGAAGCGCGCGGCGGAGAAGCCGGCCCGCACCGTGAACTTCGCGGGTGCGAAGTCGGCGGCGAGACGTCCAGCCTCGTAATCGTAGGCACAAACTTCAAGGGCCGCGATGTTCACGCGCCCGCCGCGCGGCCGCACGGCGACCTTCGCGAGGATCACGTTGCCCTCGAAGAGCACGCCGCGGGTCTTCGCGGCCTCGTACTCGGTGGACCAGAAGGTGATCTCGCACTGGCCGCTCAGGTCCTCGATCGTCACGGCGGCGAAGGCCTTGCCCTGCTTCGTCGTCAGGGAGCGCACGTTGATCACGGTGCCCGCGATCACGGCGTCCTGGCCGCCCAGATCCTCGGTCAGCTCGACCGCCTGGTGCGTGACGTGACGGGCGAGACGCTGCGAGGCCGCGCGGAACGGGTGCTCCGACACGTACGTGCCCAGCAGCTCTTTCTCCCAGCCCAGCAGTTGCGGCAGCGGGATGATCTCCTCGGTCAGCTCCAGCCCGGGGAGCGGCGTGTTCACCTCGTCGCCGAACATGTCGAACATGCTCGTCTGGCCCGTGTCGCGGAGCTTCTGCTCCTGCTGTGCCAGCGACAGGATGCGGTCCACGCTGGTGATCACGGCACCGCGCGAGGCGAGCGTGTCCAGCGCCCCGGCCTTCGCCAGCGACTCCAGCACGCGCTTGTTCATCTCACGCGCGGGGACGCGCCGCGCGAAGTCCTCCACGCTCAGGAAGTCGCCGCGCGCGTCGCGTTCCGCGATCAGCGCCTCGACGCCGCCGAGGCCGACGTTCTTGATCTGCGCGAGGCCGAAGCGGATCGCGTCCGTCCCGTCCGCGAGCCGCTCGATGCTGAAGTTCGCCTCGCTGGCGTTCACATCCGGCTGCAGCACCGGCACGCCGAGCCTCGTGCACTCCGCGATACCGGGGGCAATGCGGTCGCTGCTGCCGTTGGCGGCCTGCAGCACCGCCGCCATGTATTCGACGGGGTAGTGCGCCTTCAGGTACGCCGTCTGGTAGGCGATCGTGCCGTAGCAGACGGCGTGCGCCTTGTTGAACGCGTACCCCGCGAACGGCTCGATGAGGTCGAAGAGCTGCTCGCCCAGGCGTTAGATCG
>JBFWQJ010000328.1:0-2831 GCA_050249515.1 Dehalococcoidia bacterium
TCGCGGGGCCCAGCACCCAGACGATCAGGATCACGAAGATCCACGTGCACTACGCCTTCTGGGTGCCCGCCGCGCAGCGCGAGGCGACGGACCGCGCGCTGGACGTGCATCCGCGTGGCTGTCCGGCGCACGAGAGCGTGACGGATTCCATTGCCATCACCTGGTCGGCGGACGTGCAGGACGCCTGACCCGGTGAGGCGCGGGCGGGACGAGGGGCACTGATGCTGCACGTCGTCCCGCCCGCCGTGATGGACGAGCCGCCGTGGCTGGACACGGCCGTCTCGTGGGCGCTGCTCCAGCGCACCGGCGCCGGTGCGGCGCCGGAGACGCTGCGCCTGGTGCGCCCCGCGCGCACGCTCGCGTTCGGCCCGGCGGACCGGCTGCTGCCGGGGTACGAGGCCGCCCGCACCGCGGCGCGCGCCCTCGGCTTCGCACCCGTCACGCGCCTGGCCGGCGGCCACGCCGCCGTGTTCCACGAGGACACGATCGCGTTCTCGTGGACGCTCCCCGACCCCCGGGCCCGGATGGGCATCCGTGACCGCTTCGAGGTGACCGCCGCGGTGATCGCGGAGGCGCTGCGCGACCTCGGCGTGGACGCGCGCATCGGCGCGGTGCCGGGCGAGTACTGCGCGGGCGACTACAGCGTGAGCGCGGGCGGGCGCACGAAGCTCATGGGCGTCGGCCAGCGCGTGCTCGCCCGCGCCGCCTACGTGGGCGGCGTCATCGTGGTCGACCGGGGCGACCTTGTGCGGGACGCGCTCGAGCCGGTGTACCGCGCGCTCGACCTCGAGTGGGCCCCCGCGACCGCGGGCAGCGTGCGCGCCGAAGCGCCCGGCGTGACGTGGGATGATGTCGCCAGCGCGCTCCTCGCCGCCTTCGCTCGGCGGTACGAGGTGCGCGAGACATCCCTCGACCCCGCCGTGGTCGAGGAGGCGCGTGCGTTCGAGGCGGAGTTCGGCGACGTCGCTGCGCCCTGAGGCGCACGTCATGGAGAGGCGGACGGCATGGAGATCCCCGGAGACCGGCGCTACACGACCGACGATGTGTGGGTGCGCCTCGAGGACGGGGGGCTCGTGACCGTCGGCATCACCGACTACGCGCAGGACCAGCTGGGCGAGGTGGTTTACCTCGACCTGCCGCCCGTGGGGCGCCGTCTCGCCACCGGTGAGGCGTTCGGCGTGGTGGAGTCGGTGAAGGCGGTGTCCGACCTCGTCGCTCCGCTCGCGGGCGAGGTGGTCGCGCGCAACGACGCGCTCACGCAGGCGCCCCAGGCGCTCAACGCCTCACCGTACGACGAGGGCTGGATGCTCCGCGTGCGCCTCGATGACGCCGCTGATGTGGACGCGCTGCTCAGCGCGGAGGCCTACCGCGCGCAACTGCCCGCCGACTAGCCTCGACGCGACGGGCGCTCCGCGGGCTCGCTGCTTGCCGCGCGCGCGCCGCGCGAGGGACGCTCGAACGGCGGCTTCGTCACCAGAGCCAGTAGCAGGGCCGCCACGGCCCAGCCGGTGACCAGCAGGTACGACGCGCGCCAGCCGTCCAGGAACGCCTCGGCGGCGCCCGGGGAGCCGGCGATCTCGCTCAGCGGGATGTCGAAGCCGTGCGATGCCATCACCGCCACCACGATCGCGGACGCGATCGCCTGCCCCGCCACGTTGCCCACGTTCCGCGTGAGGTTGGTGAACGCCCCGACGACGCCGAGGCGGGACGGCGGGACGGCGCCCATGATCACGCTGTTGTTCGGGACGTTCCAGATGCCGATCGACAGCCCGTTCACCAGCAGCAACCCCATCAGCACGGGCAGCGACGACGTCGCCGTCATGAACGCGATCGGGAGCGACGTACCGATGAGGATGACGAAGCCGATCGCGGTGAAAAGCCGCGGGCCGAAGCGGTCGGACAGCCGCCCCGCCGCCTGCCCGGAGAGGCCCATCCCCAGCGAGCTCAGGAACAGCACGCCGCCCGCCGCGCCCTCCTCCAGCCCGCGGAGGCTGATCAGGTAGATCGGCATCAGGAAGCGCGTCGGCGTGATCGCCATGAAGCCGAGGAGGCGCGTGAGGATCGCCAGGCTGAACACGCCGCTGCGGAACAGCCGTATCTCCAGCATCGGCGCCGCTGCGCGCAGCTCCCACATCACGAACCCGGCGAGCAGGAGGATCGACCCGAACAACCCGCCGAGGATCACGGGCGAGAGCCACGGTTCCGCGCGCGGGTTGTTGATCACGATCACCAGCACCGTGATCGCCAGTCCGGACAGCACCGCGCCGCCCCAGTCGAACGCGGGGCGCCTCGTGCGGCGGTCGGGCTGCATTCGCGCGTCGTCCAGCACGAGGTAGCCGACGACGAAGGCGATGCCGATCGGGACGACCAGCATCAGGAACAGCGTCTCCCACGGCATGAACTGGAGCAGCAGGCCGCCGACGATCGGGCCGGACGCGCCGCCGATCGACACCGCCGACGACTGGCTGCCCAGCGCCGTGCCACGCTCCTCCTGCGGGAACACCGCGACGACCATCGCCGTGCCCACGGACTGGCCCATCGCGTTGCCGATCGCCATGACCACGCGCGCGAGGATGAGCAGGCCGAAGCTCCACGCCACCGCCGTGAGCACCGCGCCCGCGCCGAACAGCACGAGCCCGACGAGGTGGATCCGCTTCCACCCCACGATGTCCGCGAGCCGGCCCATGGGCATCATGAGCGCGCTGATCGTCAGCGCCTCCGCGATCACCACCCACGTCACCACGCGCAGCGTCACGCCGAAGTCATCCGCGATCGCGGACAGCGCGACGAACACCATCGACTGGCTCATAACCATCGTCACGAACGAGATC
>JBFWQJ010000329.1:0-2814 GCA_050249515.1 Dehalococcoidia bacterium
AGCGCGCTAATGACTTGGGCGTCGTGAAAGTGATCCTCACCATTCACTGGGCGGGGCGTGACGCCGCCAGCCGCGCAGTAGGTGAACGGGTCTTCCTCGGGCAGCCCTGATGAAGCCACTGGCGCGATCCGGCGGAACTCGCCAGAGCTCGGCGACGGAGGACTACTCGGGGACGGCGAGGGCGGGACGCTCACCACGCTTGCAGCGGGGGGCGGGCTGGGCGAGGCAGGCACCGCCGTGACTACGGGCGGTTCCGCACCCGTCGAGGGGAACGGCGCCGAGCCGTCTGCGACGATGAGCAGGTACACGCCGCCCACCGCGGCTATCCCGATTGCAGCCGCAAGGGATGCTTTCACCCGTTCCGCTCCTCGCACAGAGCCGAATCTAGCAGGCATCGCAGTTCAACTGCCCGAATGCGTTCCCCCATTGACCCTGCTCGCGGAGTAAGCGTACGCTCTACGCATAGTGAGTTAGCGTACTGAGTACGCAAAGTGTGCAATCGGGGCGGCCGAGGGCACACGCGTACCGCCCGGGGGGGCGCAGACGCGAGACTCTAGACCTCGAGGTCATCGATGACGTCACCGGCGGCGATGAAGCCGAACCCCTACTTCCCCATCGGCCAGCTCCAGTGCGAGACCGACAGCGGGATCGACACCATCCCGCTCGCCCTCGAACAGTCCTTCGGGTCGTGGCAGACCACGATCCCGGAGCGCTACCGCGGCATGGACGCGGACGAGTTGACGCGGCGCATCCGGAACGCGCGCGAGACGCTGGGCGACAAGGTCGTCATCCTGGGCCACCACTACCAGCGCGAGGACATCATTCAGTTCGCCGACGATCGAGGTGACTCGTTCGCGCTGGCGCAGTACGCGGCCTCGCATCCCGAGGCGCCGTACATCGTCTTCTGCGGCGTGCACTTCATGGCGGAGGCGGCGGACATCCTGGCCGCGCCACACCAGCAGGTGATCCTGCCGAACATCGAGGCGGGCTGCTCCATGGCGGACATGGCGGCGGAGCCGGACGTGCAGCAGGCCTGGCGCGAGCTGGGCGAGCTGTACGGCGGCACGGACGACATCATCCCCGTCACCTACATGAACAGCGCGGCGAGCCTGAAGGCGTTCTGCGGCGCGAACGGCGGCATCGTCTGCACCTCGTCCAACGCGACGAAGGTGCTGGAGTGGGCGTTCACGCAGGGCAAGCGCGTGTTCTTCTTCCCGGACCAGCACCTGGGCCGCAACACCGGCGCGGCGATGGGCATCCCGCTGGACGAGATGGTGCTGTGGAACTGGCGCGTGCCGGCGGGGAACCTCGGCGGGGCGTCGGAGGAGGCGCTGCAGCGCGCGCGCATCATCCTCTGGCAGGGCCACTGCTCCGTGCACCAGCGCTTCAGCCTGACGCAGATCGAGGACGCCCGCGCGAAGTACCCGGACGTCCAGATCGTGGTGCACCCGGAGTGCCGGTACGAGGTGGTGCAGGCGGCCGACGCCAACGGCTCCACCGCGTACATCGCGAAGTACGTCGCGGAGGCGGCGCCCGGCTCCGTGATCGGCGTCGGCACCGAGATCAACCTCGTCGCGCGGCTGGCGAAGGAGAACCCGGACAAGACCGTGTTCTGCCTCGACCCCGTCGTGTGCCCGTGCAGCACGATGTACCGCGTGCACCCGGCGTACCTCGCGTGGGTGCTGGAGGAGCTGCTGGACGGCCGCGTGGTGAACCGCATCGAGGTCCCCGAGCACCACAGCGCCCCGGCGCGTGTCGCCCTCGAGCGCATGCTCGCCCTGCCCTAGTGCGCGCGCAGGGCGGGGCTACCCGCCCCGCCCTCCGGGAGGTCGCGAGGCGTCCCAGCCACACGTGGCACCTGCTGGTTGCGGACCGCCTGAAAGAACCCTGTGCATGACTGACGCTGCGCTTCCCCCGGACCGGTACGACCTCGTCGTCGTCGGGTCGGGCATCGCCGGGCTGTACGCCGCGCTGCAGGCGCGCGAGCACGGCGCGAGCGTCCTCGTCGTCACGAAGGGGTCGATGGAGGAGGCGAGCACCCGCTACGCGCAGGGCGGCATCGCCGCCGCCGTCGGCGAGGGCGACTCGCCCGAGGACCACCTGCGCGACACGATCGAGGCCGGCGCAGGGCTGGTGGACGAGCACGCGGCGCGCATCCTCGTCTTCGAAGCGGCCGACCGCATCGCCGACCTCGTGCGCTACGGGGTGCGCTTCGACAGCGCGAACGGCGAGGTGGCGCTGGGCCGCGAGGCGGCGCACTCCGCGGCGCGCATCATCCACGCCGGGGGCGACGCGACCGGGCTGGAGATCGAGCTGTCGCTCTCCGCGCTCGCGCGGCGCGAGGTCACGATCCTCGAGCACACGTTCGCGACGCGCATCCTCGTCGAGGACGGGCGTGCCGTCGGCGTGGAGGTGCTGGATGGCAACACCGGCGCGCGCGCGCGGTACGCCGCCGGCAACGTGGTGCTCGCGACCGGCGGGGCCGGCCAGATGTACCGCACGACGACGAACCCCGTCGTGTCCACCGGCGACGGTGTCGCGCTCGCGTACGAGTGCGGCGCCGAGGTCATGGACATGGAGTTCACGCAGTTCCACCCCACCGCGCTGGTGCTGCCCGGCCGCCCCGTCTTCCTGATCTCGGAGGCCGTGCGCGGCGAGGGCGCCCTGCTCTTCAACACCAACGGCGAGCGCTTCATGCCGGCCGTGCATCCGCTGGCGGAGCTGGCGCCTCGCGATATCGTCGCCCGCGCGACGTACCACGAGATGGCGCGCACCGGCGCCGACCACGTGCTGCTGGACATCACGGCGAAGGAC
>JBFWQJ010000330.1:0-2785 GCA_050249515.1 Dehalococcoidia bacterium
CCGTACAACGCCGCGCACATCGAGAACCCGGCCGGCAGCGGCGACGCGCGCTTCGCCGGCGCGAAGCGGACGCTGGACGGCTGGTTGAAGGACCGCGCTCTCGTCCGCGACGCCGCCCCTGCGCTCTACGTGTATGAGCAGCGCGCGAGGATCCAGGGCAAGTGGGTCAGCCGCCGCTGCGTCTTCGCGCGCACCCGTCTGCACCGCCCGGAGGAGGGCATCGTCCGCCCGCACGAGGCGACGCTGTCCGGCCCGCGCGAGGAGCGCCTGCGCCTGATCCGCGCGACCCGCACCAACATCTCCCCCATCTTCGCGACCTTCCTCGACCCGCAGCACACGGCGCGCGACGTCATCGCGGGGGTCGCCGGCACGGAGCCGGACTTCGAGGCCCACGACCGGCTGGGCGACCGGCACCGACTGTGGGTCGTGACGGAGAAGGCGAAGGTCGGCGCCCTCGTGGACACGCTGGCGGCGACGAACATCACGATCGCGGACGGCCACCACCGCACGCACACGGCGCTGGACTACCGCGACGAGTGCGCGGCGAAGGCCGGCAAGAAGTGGACCGGCAACGAGCCGGAGAACTTCGCGCTGATGGGCCTGATCCCGGAGGACGACCCCGGGCTGGTGATCCTGCCGATCCACCGCCTGGTGAAGGACCCCGTCCTCCCGGAGCGCTTCCTGGAGCGCCTGGGCGCCCTCTACCGCGTGGAGACGCTGTCCACGGACGGCGGCGCCGCAGCAGCCGAGGCGGCGTGGGAGCGCGTGCAGCAGAACGCGCTCGGCCCCACCGCCTTCGCGATCCTCGGCGTGGACGGCCCGCACTCGATCCACCTCGCCACCGCCCGCTCGCAGGAGGCGATCGACGCGGCGATGCCGCGTGAGCTGTCGACGGCGTCGAAGCGCCTCGACGCGCGCATCCTGACGGAGACGGTGCTCACCCCGATCTTCGGCATCGACCGCGCGGCCCTCGCCGCCGGCCGCGTCGAGTTCACGGAGAGCGTGGACGAGGCACGCGAGGCGGTGGAGCGCGGTGACTGCCGCGTGGCGTTCCTGATCAACGCGACGCGCGTGGAGCAGGTGACCTGGGTCGCCGACGCCGGTGAGGTGATGCCGCAGAAGTCGACGTTCTTCTACCCGAAGCTCGCCACCGGCATGGTCTTCAACAGCCTGGACGACTAGCCCCGCCGGCTGCAGACACACAGCTGCACACACGACGACGCCCCGGCCGCTTGGCCGGGGCGTCGTCGTGTTCGCGGCGGGACGGGGCTAGAGCTCGATCTGCCGCAGCGCGTCGATGCCCTCGAGCGCCGCGACCTGCGCGGCCTCGGCGTCGGTGAGCGCGCGCTCGACGCCGATCAGCATCAGCGCCTGGCTCTCCGGCCCCGGCGACACGGACATCGAGTTGATGTTCACGTTCAGCCCGCCGAGGAGCGTGCCGACGCGGCCGATGCTGCCCGGCTTGTCCACGTTCTCGATCGCCAGGAAGTGCTGCGAGCCGCTCTCCCGGACGTCCACCGGGTAGCGGTTGATGCCGACCACGCGCACGCCGTCCGCGTGCGTCGCGGTCACGCGCGCCTCGCCGGCGTCCGTGCCCAGCGTCACCACGACCACGTTCGCGTACGGCTCCTGGGCCGCGCCGCTCTCCTCCTCGATGCGGAGGCCGTGCGCCTCCGCCTGGGCGAGCGCGTTGACCGCGGAGATCTTCTCCGAGGTGACGGAGTCGAGGAGGCCGACGATCACGGAGAGCGTGAGCGGCTTCGTGTTGTGGTTGCCGATCTCGCCGAAGTACTCGATGCGCACCTTCTGCAGGCTGCCCTGCGCCATCTGGCGCGCGACGCGGGCCGCCGCCGCGGCGACCTCGATGTACGGGCCGATGACGGCCATGGACTCGGCGGCGACGGTGGGGATGTTCACCGGGTAGCGCGCCGCGCCGCCCGCCAGCACCTCGATCACCTGCTCCGCCACGTCCACGCCGGCGCGGTCCTGCGCCTCGTTGGTGGAGGCGGCGAGGTGCGGCGTGACGACGATGCGGTCGTGCGTGGTGAGGATGTTGCCGACCGCCGGCTCCTCGGAGAACACGTCGATCGCGGCGCCGGCGACCTGCCCGGACTCCACTGCGTCGTACAGCGCCTGCTCATCGATGAGCGCGCCGCGGGCGGCGTTGATGATGCGGATGCCCTTCTTCGCCTTCGCCAGCAGGTCCGCGTTCACCAGGCTGCGCGTCTCCGCCTGCAGCGCCGTGTGCAGCGTGACGAAGTCGGCCTCCGCGAACAGCTCTTCCAGGCTGCGGCGCTCCACGCCCAGCGCGCTCATCCGCTCGTCCGAGACGTACGGGTCGAACGCGAGCACCTTCATGTCGAAGGCGCGCGCGCGGCGGGCGAACTCCGTGCCGATGCGGCCGAGGCCGACGACGCCGAGCGTCTTGCCGTTCAGCTCGAGCCCCGTGTACTTCGAGCGGTCCCAGCGGCCGGCCTGCAGCGAGGCGTGTCCCTGCGGGATGTTGCGCGCCATGGCGAGCATGAGGCCGAAGGCGTGCTCAGCGGTGGAGAGGGTGTTCGCGAACGGGGCGTTCACGACGATCACGCCGTGCTTGCTCGCCGCCTCCACGTCCACGTTGTCCACGCCCACACCGGCGCGGGCGATGATCTGCAGGTTCGGGGCGGACGCGATGACCTTCTCCGTCACCTGCGTCTGGCTGCGCACGACGAGCGCGGAGATGTCCTTCACCGCCTCGCACAGGGCGTCTTCCTTGAGGCCGGTCGAGACGACCACCTCGTGGTGC
>JBFWQJ010000331.1:0-2784 GCA_050249515.1 Dehalococcoidia bacterium
CTGATCTGCGTCGTCGGCCTGGACGGAGTGCCCGTGGTGCCAGGGCCGCGCCCGTCGTCGGAGCTCCCGCTCCACCTCGCCGTCTACCGGAGCAATGGCGCCGGCTCCGTCGTGCACACGCACCCTCCCTACGCGACCGCGGTGTCGACCGTCCTCGACGAGCTGCCCGCGATCCACTACCTCGCCGCCGAGCTCGGCGGTCCCGTGCGCGTCGCGCCATACGCGCTGTTCGGCACCGACGAGCTCGCCGCGGCCGCCTCGCACGCCCTCGACGGCAGGCACGCCGTCCTGCTGGCCGCGCACGGCGCCGTCACCGTCGGAGACACCGTCGCGCACGCGTACGCGCGGAGCCTCCACCTGGAATGGCTCGCCCGGCTCCACGCCATCGCCTGCACGATGGGCACCCCGCGCCGGCTCTCCCCCACCGACGTGGAGGACGTGGCCACCCGCCTGGACGCCCTCGCGTACGGCGCGTCCCGCTCTACCTCGTCGCCTCTTCCCTGAAACCTCTCCAAGGTCCAAGACCACTGGACCTGGGACACGGGCGGGGCCCCGCACACCCCCCATACGGTGTGCCCGACCACCCGATCTGTTTGCAGCACTGTGAACACGGGTAGTCACCGACCCCGCCAAACGATAGGGAGGGCCCAGATGAAGCTCCTGATCGCAGACGACCATCAGCTGATGCTGGAAGGCATCCGCGCAGCGCTCGCCTCGGCCGAGGACATCGAGATCGTCGGCGAGGCCCGCAGAGGCAGCCAGGTGCTGCCGCTCGCCCGCCGGCTCCAGCCGGACGTCGTGCTGCTGGACATCCGCATGCCCGACATGGACGGCCTCGCGTGCCTCGAGCTCCTGCGGAAGAACTGCCCGGACATCAAGGTGGTCGTGCTGTCCGTGTTCTCCACGCCCGAGCACATCGAGAGCGCGCTCCGGCGTGGCGCCCACGGCTACATCGTCAAGAGCATCAACCCCGCCGACCTGCCCGCAGCGATCCGCCAGGCCGTCGACGGCACCGTCTACCACGTCCTCGGCGTCCCCGAGGGCGACAGCCTCCGCAGCGCCCACGACGCAGGCCTCACCGAGCGCGAGATCGCGATACTGCGCGGCGTCTCACGCGGGCTCTCCAACCGGGCCATCGGTCGCGACCTCTGGGTCACGGAGCAGACGGTGAAGTTCCACCTCACCAACATCTACCGCAAGCTGAACGTCTCGAACCGGACCGAGGCCGCCCGCGCCGCCTACCGGCTGGGCATCGCCGAGAGCCCGATCCTCGAGTCGTCGCAGCCGGCGAACCAGGGCTAGGCGAGCGGAGCCCAGTCGGGGAGCACGACCCGGACGCGGGTCGGGCCACCCGGCCTGCTCTCCACCGTGAGGCCGCCGCCCAGCATGCGGGCCCGGCCGATCATCCCGAGCACGCCGAGCCGGCCGCCCGATGCCGCACGGGTGAGGGTCGGCTCGACGTCGAAGCCGGTGCCGTCGTCGACGATGTCGACGTGGGCCGCGCCCGGCTCGACGGTCACAGCGACCTGCACCGAGGCGGCATCCCCGTGGCGGTGCGCATTCCCGACAGCCTCCTTCGCGATGCGGAGGATCGCGATCTTCGTCGCGGCCGGGAGGGCATCCAGATCTCCCTCGACGGTGAGCGTGATGCGGACGCCCGTGCGGGCCTCGAACATCGCCAGGTCGTCGCGCAGCGCCTTCCCGAATGCGGCGGTCTCGGCCACCGGCAGCGCATACGAGCGAGCGAGCACCCGCAGCTCCTCGCCGAGCGCGTCGATGCGCGCCACGAGGTCGTCCACCCGCCCCGTGAGGATCTCGCGCAGGTGTCCCTCCGGCAGGGCCTCGCCCGCCTGGCTGCGCAGCAGGCGCGCATCGCCCGCGAGCTGCGCGAGGCGCTGCAGCGGGCCGTCGTGGAGGTCGATGCCCGTCCGCCGCAGGTCGCGCTCGCCGAAGCGCACCACCGCGCTCTCCGCATCCATCACGCTCTCGGCCAGCACCTGCCGCTCCAGCACGACGCGAAAGGCGGAGGCCGCCTCCTGCGCGATCAGTCCGGCAGCGACACCGCGCCCCGGCAGCGCACGCACGACCAGAGCGCCGCCATGCCCGGCCGGCGCCAGGATCGGGAACCCGCGCACCAGCGCACGGCTCGACGTCGCCTCCTCGCCGCCCACGACCACCTCGCGCGCCACCTCGCGCGCACGCCGCCCCGGCTCCACGCCGCCCACCGAGGCCACCGGCCCGAGCGGCGAGCCCGGCCGCCACACCCACAGCGACGCATCGCGCACCGGGGCCAGCACGTGCAGCAGGCGCAGCAGCGCCTCCACCGCCACGCGCGGCGCCAGCGCCAGCACCGCAGGGTCGCGCAGCGCCTGCCGCGCCACCAGCACGGCGACGTCGTCGAGCGCCGCCGACTCCTCCTCGGCCGCCAGCTCGTCGAGCAGGAGGCGCAGCTCGTCCTGCGTCCACGCGCGCTCCAGCACGAGCGCGCCCAGCACGTCGGCCAGCACCGCGCCGCCCGTCACCCACGCGGGCAGCGACGGGACAGCCGCGTGCCGGGCCCGGGCTGTGGCGAGCACGGCCGTCCACTCGCGCCGCTCCTGGCAGATCCCATGGAGCGCCGACTCGAGCCCCGGCCTCATGTGGGCCACCGGATGGGTCATCCCCTCTGCATCCCTCCTCGTCCCCGACCAGGCGATGGACCGAGCATAACGCTCCCGGTGCTCAGCGCCGCGTTCGCCCCCGGTAAGCGCAGCGTAAGGCCGCTCCGCAGGAGCGCGTGAAGGT
>JBFWQJ010000332.1:0-2784 GCA_050249515.1 Dehalococcoidia bacterium
GCTCCTGAGGCTCCTATGCTCCAAGGGTGCTCCTGCTGTTCGACATCGACGGCACGCTGCTGCTGAAGGCCTCCCGGGAGCACGCCGAGGCGCTGTTTGCCGCGCTGCGGACCGTCCACGGGATCGCGATCCCCGAGCGCCGGCTGGAGGCGGCCGGGATGACCGACGGCGCGATCGCCCGGGCGATCCTCCTGCTGGCCGGCGTGAGCGCGGAGCGCATCGACGCGCGGTCGGCGGCGGTGCGGACCGCGACGGTCCGCGAGTTCGCGCGGCGCTGCCCGACGGACCTGTCGGCGCACCTCGCGCCGGGCATCCCCGCGGTGCTGGAGCAGCTCGCCGCGCGCGCCGACGTGCGCCTGTCGCTCGTGACCGGCAACTTCGAGCCGGTGGCGCGCCTCAAGCTCCAGCGGGCGGGCATCGGGCGCTTCTTCCCGGCGGGGCAGGGCGGCTTCGGCAGCGACGACGAGGACCGGGCGGCGCTGCCGGAGATCGCGCGGCGCCGGGCCGGGCGGGCCGGCGCCCCGTGGCCGCCCGAGCGGACGGTGGTCATCGGCGACACGCTGCGCGACATCGCGTGCGCCCGCGCCGACGGGGTGCCGGTCATCGCCGTGGCGACAGGGCCGTTTCGCGCGGAGGAGCTGGGGGAGGCCGACATCGTCCTGCGCGACGCGCACGGGCTCCTCGAAGCGGTCGCGTCGTTGGGCCTACACTGAGGGCACGGCCATGTCGCTCTCCGGGCCCTCGCGCACGATCGTCGTCGAGCCCCTCCGGGCGCCGGCGCGCGCGCCCGCCCCGCCGCCTCCGTCCCCGCCGCCGCCCGCGCGCCCACCGGCGGAGCCTGTGCCCGCGCGGACGTGAGCGCCGCGCCCGACCTCGCGGCCCCGGTCATCGGCTACCGCGCGTGGCGGGTGCTCGGCGGCAAGCTGCTCTCGCCCTACATCCCGTGCCGGTGGGAGGGGCGCACGCTGCACGCGGCGTGCTTCGACGCCAACCGGCGGCTGTTCGCCCCGAAGGTGCGGGCGGGCTGGCTGGCCGAGCCGCACGTCTCGCCGCACCCCGCCTGCCAGTGCGGGATCTACGCCTACCACCGTCCCGGCGTGCAGGGCTACTACGGCGAGTGGCTGTGGACCGAGGGGCTGCTGTCGTGCTGGGGGCGGATCGAGGCCCACGCGCAGGGCCTGCGCGCCGAGCACGGGCGGATCGAGGCGCTGGCGCTCCCACCGCGCAACGACCCTGAGCGGCGCGCCGCGGTGGAGGCGGTCGCGGCCGAGCTGGACATCCCGCTCGTCGCGCGCGACGAGCTCGAGGACCTCGCGGCGTCCCTCGGCGGGCCGCTGCCGACGACGCTCCTGCCCTAGCCCGGAAGGGTCCAGAAGCCGTCGGAGCCGAGCGGGTGCTCGACGGCGACGCGGCTCAGCTCCTCGCGAGCGTCCTCGAAGGCGATGTCGCGGACGACGGCGACCTCCTTGGTGGCCAGCGGCGTGCCGGCCCAGGCAAGGACCTCCTCGGCGCTGGCCGCCGGCTCGCGGCGCTCCGTGCCCGGGACGAGGTTGGCGGTGATGACGTCGTAGACGGCGAAGGGCTGGAAGCCGGGCACGGCGATGCGGACGCCGTCGCTCGTGCGGACGATCTCGTAGGACGGGCAGGTGTAGCGGCGGCCGCCCGACCAGTTGGCGAGCTTGGCGTCGAGGACGTGGGCGGCGGGCAGCGGGCGGCGGGCGGCGGCCATGTCGTCGGCCAGCGCGGCGTCGACCTCCGGGTCGGCGGTCCAATCGTGGAGCTGCGCGGGGTCGATGCCGGCGTCGCGCGCGGCGGCGTCGATCGTCTGGGGCGCGTCGAGCAGCTCGCCGGAGAAGTGGCGGACGCGCAGGCGGCGCAGGAGGCGGCGCATGCGGTCGGGGGCGTGCAGGCGGGCGGCGACGACGGCGCGGCAGGCGGGCACCGTGGCGGCCATGCGCTCGCGCTCGCGCGTGTCGATCGGCATGCCGTGCTCGCGGCTGATGCGCCGGAAGGAGGCCGACTGCTTGGCGGGCGTGAAGCCCATCTCGAGGTAGTGCTCGGGGTCCTCGGCCAATCCGACGAGGCAGACGCTCCAGGTGAGCTGGTCGCCGTAGAGCCAGGTCAGCCGGCGGCGGAACGGCTCCGCGCTGTACGCCCACGGGCAGCCCGGGTCGGTGTACTCGGTGATGCAGACGTCGGCCATGCGCCCGGCCTACCCCGGGCGCCCCGATCAGGTGCGCGTCAGCTTCTTGTAGCTGATGCGGTGCGGACGGTCGGCTTCGTCGCCGAGCGTGTCGCGCCGCCACTGCTCGTAGGCGTCGAAGTTGCCCTCGAACCACGTGACCTTCGAGTCGCCCTCGAACGCGAGGACGTGCGTGGCGATGCGGTCCAGGAACCAGCGGTCGTGGGAGATCACCACGGCGCAGCCGGCGTAGTTCAGCAGCGCCTCCTCGAGGGCCCGCAGCGTGTCGGTGTCGAGGTCGTTGGTCGGCTCGTCGAGCAGGAGGAGGTTGCCGCCGGTGCGCAGGAGCTTGGCCAGGTGCACGCGGTTGCGCTCGCCGCCGGACAGCATCTTGATCTTCTTCTGCTGGTCGGCCTTCTTGAAGTTGAAGCCGCTCGTGTAGGCGCGGGAGTTCATCACCCGCTGGCCGACGGTGATCTGGTCCAGGCCGCCGGAGATCTCCTCCCAGACGGTCTTCTCGCCGTCGAGCGCGTCGCGGCTCTGGTCGACGTAGGAGATCTGCACGGTCTCCCCGACCCGCAGGGTCCCGGCGTCGGCCTCCT
>JBFWQJ010000333.1:0-2775 GCA_050249515.1 Dehalococcoidia bacterium
GCCCCGTCCGCGAAGCCGCCCATGAACAGCACGGTCCCGTCCCCGAGCAGCGCGCCGAACTGGGCACGAGGCTCGCGGAGTGCGCCGGCCGGCAGGAACGTGCCGGTCGCCGGGTCGTAGAGCTCGGCCGCGCCGACCTCCACCAGCAGGCTGCGCGTGACGCCGTCCAGGTACGCCCCGCCCGCGATCAGCACGCGCCCGTTCGGCAGCAGCACCGCCGCGTGCGCCTGCCGCGCGAAGGACATCGCGCCGGTGGGGGTGAAGCGGCCGGTCGCCGGGTCGTAGAGCTCGGCTTCGGCGACCTCCTCCCACGGCGTGGAGCCGCCGGAGATCAGCACCTTCCCGGACGGGAGCAGCGTGGAGTTGTGGTTGAAGCGGGGCGTGCTCAGATCGCCGGTCGCGGTGAAGCGCCCGGTGCGCGGGTCGTAGACCTCGGCGGTCTCGTTCAGCCGCTGCGCCGGGCCGAGGCCCCCCGCGAACAGCACGCGGCCGTCCTGCAGGCGTGTCGCGAAGAGGCCGCTGCGGGCCACGGTCATCGCGCCGGTGGTGGAGAAGCGTCCCGTCGCCGGATCGAAGATCTCCGCCTCCACGGTGGGGGCGAAGCGGTCCGTGCCGGTGGCGATCAGCACGCGCCCGTCCTCCAGCAGGATCGCCTCCGCTCCGAGCCGCGGAATGCTCATCGGGCCGACCGAGGTCCACGTGCCCGCCGCGGGGTCGAGGACCGAGGCCGCGTCCGTCACACCCTCGGCGGTGGCGCCGCCGACCACCAGGACGCGGCCGTCCTGCAGCCGCACCGCGCTGGGGTCGCGCCGCGCGACAACATCGCGCGCGGCGATCGGGGAAACGGCACCCGTCGTGGGGTCGAACACCTCGGCGGTCGCGAGGTAGCCGCCCTCCGCGTCGAGGCCGTCGATCACGACGGCGCGGCCGTCCGCGAGCGCGATGGTGACGTTCGCCTCGCGCGCGGTGCCGAGCGTGGCCGGCAGCACGGCGAACGTGCCGGCGGCGCTGCCGACGGAGGGGACGGGCGTGGTGGTGACGGACAGGACGTACCCGGCCGGGTTCGCGGTCGGCAGCTCGGACGACACGCAGATGCTGAAGTCGCCGTCCGAGGCGACCTTTCGTGTGGCCTCGGCGTCGCCGCCGCGGACGCCGTCCGCGCTGTCGGAGTCGCCGCCGATGATCGAGCCGCCGGGCGACACGAGGTACACGCCGATGTCCGTCGCGATCGACTCGGCGCGCACCGTCACCTGCTGCCCGGCCCGCAGCGCGATCGGGCGGCAGTCGGTGTCGGAGACGTAGTCGATCAGACCGATCGCACGCCCCGGGCCGATGCGCGCGTCGTCCGGGTCCGCGTAGCGCGTGAGCGGGACGTCGGAGCGCACGGTGACGCGCGCGGGGTCCTCCACCGCCACGCTCAGCCAGTACCGCTGCCCGGCCTCCAGCGTGGCCGACAGCGTCCCGCTGGTGCGCCCCTCCAGGAGGACGAGGCCGTCCAGCCAGTCGCCCCGGGAGCTGTAGAGGCTCGCCGACACGCTGCCCGAGAAGTCCGCCACGCTGACCTCGATGTTCGCGGAGGTCTCGGAGACGGGCGACACGGTGAAGGCGGCCTCCGGCGCGGCGTCGCCGGCGATCTCAAGGTCGAAGAACTGCCCGACGGGCCCGTTGACCGGACGCCGCGCGATGCCGTCCACGTTCTCGCCGGCGAGGAGGCGGAGCGCGCGCTCCTTCAGGACGGAAGCGGAGGCCGCCACCATGTAGCCGCCCACGGGCGAGCCGAACTGGATCATGCCGACGATGCGGCCCTCCTCGTCCAGCAGCGGGCCACCGCTGATGCCCGGTGCGCCGCTGGCGTCCGTCCGGAGGTACGTCACGCCCAGGGTGTCCCACGTCAGCACCTGCGAGACGAGGCCGCGACTCAGGATCGGCTGCGGCGACCGCTCCGTGTTCCCGGGGTAGCCGAGGACGTACAGCTCCGAGCCGACCACGACCGGCGGCTCGCCGAAGTCAGGGATCACCTCGCGCGTGCCGGGGATCTCGATCACCGCGAGGTCCAGCAGCCGGTCGCGCGCGACGACCTTCGAGGTGCCGTACGTGGCGCCGCCGGGGAAGCGCACCTTCACCAGCTCGAAGTCCTCCACCACATGGGCGGCGGTCATCACGTGGCTGGCGTCGAGCATGAACCCGGTGCCGTGTCCGTGCTCCGTCTCCACCACCGGGACGGCGGGTGAGACGCGTGCGAACACCTCGGTCGCGCGGGGCGCGGCGAGCGCGTGCCGTGGCGACGCGAGGAGCGCGGTGCCGGCAATCAGCACCGCGAGGAGGACGGCGGGGACGCCCCACGGCGACCATCGCGCGGGCGTGCTTGCCAGGTGACCCATCCGTGTCCCTCCGGTCCGCGTCCCACGGTACCGCGTACCGGCGCTCCGCGCCGCAAGCCTCGTCCTCCCCGGATGCGGCATCATGGGACGGTGGCCGATGTGCCGGCCCGCGCGAGGGGGAGGGGCCGTGGCCGAGTTGCAGACGCGCCGCCTCGGACGCACCGGGCTCCAGGTGGTCGCGGTCGGCCTCGGCGCGATGGACACGCCCGGGTCGGACGAGGCGGCCGCCACCGTCCACGCGGCGATCGACGGCGGCGTGAACTTCATCGACACCGCGCGCGAGTATGCCGGGAGCGAGTACCTGCTCGGCCAGGTGATCCGCGAGCGCGGCCGCCTCGACTTCCACGTCGCGACCAAGACGTTCAGCCACACCGCGGACGGCGCGCAGCGGGAC
>JBFWQJ010000334.1:0-2763 GCA_050249515.1 Dehalococcoidia bacterium
TCGCACGTCCGCGTCAGCTCCGGGCGCGCCGCGTCGACCGCGTCGGCGGCGGCGGCGCGGCTCCAGTTCCACGACCGCAGCCCGTCGCCTGAGCCGTCGCCCCAGCGTTCCAGCAGCTCCCGCGCCACGGTGCACGCATCGTCGGGCCGGAGCACCTCGATCCGCGCGACGAGCACCGGCACCGCCTCCGCGCCCAGGCTCGCGGCGTGCTGCGCGTCGAACGGGTGCGTCGCGGCACGGTCGAGGTTGCGCCGGGCGATCAGCGCGTCCGGGCCGAGCGCCGTGAGCGTCGCCAGCACGACGACGACCGCGCCGAGCGACCCGGCGACGAACCACTCGTTCGTCCCGCGCACGAGCGTCCGCAGGAACAGCAGGAACACCATGCTCAGCCCGACGAGGATCGCGACCGCGTACAGGCGCGGCTCCGTGAGGCCGTACGCCTGCTCGTACGCGTCCATGCGCATCAGGGCGGAGGCGACGATGACGAACAGCAGCGACACGAGGACGCCCGCGATCACGCGGTACACGCGTCCCGTACGCGCATCGGCACGACGCGCCCAGTCCGCCAGCAGCAGCAGCGGCAGCAGCAGCACCGCCGTCGTGACCAGTTCGAAGAACCCGCGCCGCGCGTACTCGGCGTACGTCAGGCCGATCGTCTGCTGCACCAGGTCGTGTCCGCCGAACAGGTAGCGGAGCTGGATCGCGACGAACGCCGCGAACAGCGCCGCCAGCGCGCCGAGGACGCTCGCCACCTCGGTCAGGCCGAGTCGCCTCGCCTCGGGGAGCTGCGGTTGGGGGACCGCGTGGATGCGTCCTTCGAACGCGGTCCACGTCACCCCGCCCGCGAACCACGCTCCGGCGACGAACCAGAAGACGTGCGGCGCGATCCCCGACAGGTCGACGTTGGTCAGCCAGCGCAGGCGCTCCTCGAACACCGCGTCCGCGGACGCGAACAGCACGGCGAAGACCAGCAGGACGGGCCCTCCGATGAGCACGATCCGCAACACGGTGCCCAGTCCGTCGCGCGACTGGCGCAGGGCGCGCCCGCGGAGCTCCAGCGCGGCGTCCACGCGCGCCGCCGCTGCCGCGATCGCCAGGCCCGTGGCGACCATGGTGCCCAGGAACAGCGCGACGCCCGCGCGCCGCCACGGCAGCCCCGCGCGCACGGCGACCGCGAGCACGAGGAACGCGCCGGACGCGAGGAACAGCAGCGCCTGCAGCGCCGGCGACCCGCGCCACGCGAGCGCGGCGGCGGCGGCGAAGGAGACCGCGAGGCACGCGACCTCGGCTCCCGATGCGCGCTCGGTGCGATGCCGCCGCGTGACCGCGATCGCCGCGAGCAGGGCGCCGATCCAGAGCGGCGCGTTCAGGCCCAGCGACGCCTCGCGGAACAGCACGTCCGCGAACAGCCCCAGCGCGACCGCGATGATCGCCGTCTCGCGCGCCGCGAGGGTGCGCCCGCTGGTGGCGAGCGTGCCGGCGGCGGCGGTCATCGTGCACCCGCCCGCGTGGCGTGGCTTCGCGGCGGCGTCTGGCGTGTCAGCAAAGACCTTTGCATCACAGAGTTACTCCCCAAAAAAAAGGCACTACCGGCCGCGTGCGACGCGGATCAGCGCCTCCATGTGCTCCACGTAACGCTCCAGCGCGGCGCGCCCGGCCGCCGTCAGCTCGTACTCCGTGCGCGGCACGCGCCCCTCGAAGCGCTTGCGCGCGGCGATGTAGCCCGCGTCCTCCAGCTTGCGGGCGTGCGCGCTCAGGTTGCCGTCCGTCGCGTCGAGGAGCGCCTTCAGCTCCACGAAGCTCAGTCGCTCGTTCGCTGCGAGCGCGCTGACGATTGCCAGTCGCGTGCGCTCATGGATCACGGCGTCCAACTGCGTGGAGCGCGCGATGGTGCGCTCCGGCGTCGCCTCGGACGGCTCGCGGCGGCGGGCGGACGCGGCGTCAGCCACCGTAGCGCCTCGCGATCAGCAGCCCGCAGGCGATGTGGAGCCCGCCGAACGCCAGGCCGAGGAGCCAATGCGCCCAGCCCGCGTCCAGCAGGAACGCGGCCGTGCCGACCGTCATGAACGCCATGCCCAGCGCCGGGAGGATCCGCACGGAGAACGCGCCGGCCGCGGCGATCGCCGCGCCGTAGACCACCAGCCACATCCCGGGGAGCAGCTCGAAGAGCCCGTCGCGCTGGAGGACCAGCGTCAGCACGCCGCCGGCCGCGAGCGGCGGCGCGAGCCCGAGCGCGAACTTGCGCGCGGGGGCGGCCAGCAGCCGTTCGCGGTGCCCCGAGGCCTTGGACAGCGTCGCGACCAGTCCGATGGTCACCGCGACGATGAGCTCGGCCTGCCACACCAGCATCGCGGCCGCCGGGGATGGCTGCGCGGCCGCGATTATCGCCGCCGGTACCGCGCTCACACCGATGAGCACCATGCCGACGCCGGAGACGTCCGTGAAGCGCGACGATCCCTCCATCGCCGACCGGATGAAGCGCAGGTTGTCCTCCGCGCGGTCGGCGAGGTGGCGGGGGGCGGCGTCCAGGTCGGCGGAGTCGCGCTGCATGCGCCGAGGATAGCGCAATCGTGCGATCTGTAAAGTCCTTTGCAATGCAAAGTTTACGCGCTCACCTCGACGCGGCCCGTCGTCGAGGCGCAGCTAGGGGCGGACGATGCAGCGGAAGCCGACGTGCGACATGCCGCTGTCCACCATCTGCGCCTGCCGCGCCGCGGGGCGGTAGCGCCAGCAGTAGTTCGGCGCGCAGAGGTGCGAGCCGCC
>JBFWQJ010000335.1:0-2753 GCA_050249515.1 Dehalococcoidia bacterium
TCGGGGATCGCGCTCTGCGCCGCGCTGGTCGCCGCCGCTCCGTCGGCGCTGATCGCGAGCGCGGTGGCGGTCCAGCTGCCGATGACCGTCTCGCTGCCGCCGCGGGTGAAGCTGCCCGCCTGAGTGGCGCTCGTGACTCCTGCGGCCGTCGTGCCCCGTCGCATCCGCCAGTTGAAGTTTCCCGTGCCATCCAGGAGGAGCAGGTCGTTCACGCTGGGTGTGTTCCCAAGCTCGAACAGGTGGACGTTGTCGCCGGTACCGCTCGCCGAGGCGAAGCCAGCCCGCAGCCGGACCGCCACCCAGCCCTGCTCTTCGCTGAACAGGTCGTGCACAGGGAGGCGGACGCGGGCGGCGGCGCGGGTTGCGGTGCCGCCGTTCGTCTCGACGTAGGGGGTGGCGACCGGCGACGCCTCCAGCTGCACGCCGTCGAGGTCGAACGTGACGGTTCCCGTCGCACCACTCGCGCGGTTGAAGATCACCGCGGCGCGCTCGGCGAGCGCAGGAGCGGTGGCCGTGAGCGTCACCCGGGTACGGGTGGCGGGGATCGCGAATTCGCTGCCATCACTCGTGCTGATCAGGGCACCACCGGCGGTGAACCAGGCGATGCGGAGCTGGATCGTGCCCGAGCCGGAGCGCCGGATCACGTCCAGCGCCGCCGTGTACGTGGTCCCAGGGACGACGGTGCCGGTCGCCCCGGAGGGCGGATTGTTCCACATTACGCCTTGGTTGGCGGAGCCGTTGCAGTCCACGCGCAGGACGTAGCTGCCGAACAGGTCGGTGGCGGCCGTCCGCGTCTGGGTCGGCGGGGCCCCGCCGGCGCCGCTCCACCCGGTGTCGTTCGTCTCAAAGCCGCCGTTGGTGACGATGTTCGTCGCGGCGGGCCAGATGCCGACGCTGCCGTCCGGGACGGTGCGCCCGTCGCCAGAGGTCGCCGCGAGCCGCACGAGGTCGGTGATCTCGTTGCCCGAGAGGGTGAGTGCGTACGGGCACTCCGCGAGGTTCCGCACGGCCCGCGCGGCGACGTCCACCTCGAGCTTCGCGAGCGGCGACAGCGGGGTGCGGAGGCGGAGCGACTGGCCCGTGGTGACGTTGCGGAGCGTGCCGTCGAGGTACGCGGCATCCTCGCGCGCCAGGAAGGCGACGTAGGGGATGAGCGCCGAGTCCATCGTGACCGTGACGCTCTCGATGCTGCTGCTGTGCCCGTCCGTGGGCGTGCCGTTGGTGTCCAGACGGTCGAGCGTCTGTGCGACCGCGCCCCGGTAGCCCTGCACGGTGATGGCGAGGTCGAGGACGGCGGGGCTGGCGAGCGTGCCGCTGATGTAGGTCGCGCTGCTCCCGTGCGCGGGGTGCACTGCGCGCACGATCGGCGAGCCCGCGGCCGAGGAGAACGCGACCCAGTACGTGGAACCGGCGGCGAGCGTCGGCGGGGTGGAGAAGACGAACTCCAGCGTCTCCTCGGTGCCCGCGCCGCCGGTGGCAGCGGTGGCGCTGGTGGCGATCACGGAAGACGACGGGCCGGTGGACTGGTCGGGGTGGATGCGGCAGGTCAGCGTGCGCGAACTGCTGTCGTCCGTGACCTTCGCGAGCACGCTGCTGACGATGATCGGCTCGTCGCCCACGGTGATGCGCTGGGCGTTGTCCGCGGTGGCGCCGGTGAGCGTTGCCCCGTTGAAGGTGGTGGAAGTGGTCGCGTACGACCACAGCTTGGGGTTGAAGCTCCAGAATCGCACGGCGTACAGGTTCGCGGTCGGGGTGATGTTGACCGCGGCGCTGGAGAGCGTGCCCACCTTCGTCGTCAGGCGCGTCTCGTTGCCGTCCGCGTCCGCGGCGACCACCTGGTGCGCCATGTCGGAGTCCTGCGTCGCGACGTAGGAGAGCGCGTTGCTCGCGTCGTCCACGCCGCAGGGGATCGCCCGGCTCCACTGGTTGAACGCGGGCTTGCCCGCCTGCGCGCCGTTGGCGTAGTACGCGAGACCCATCGCGGCCAGCGGAGCGCCGTCCGCGGCGACGATGCGGTCGGACTGGTCGTCCCGCGTGACGAGGCGGCGCGTCCAGCCCATCGAGCGCGCGGGGTAGCGGCTGTCGCTGAACTGCGTCCACGAGTGCACGATGTTCGTGAGCGTCGAGAGGCTGAGGTCCAGCAGCGGCTTGGTGTCGGTGCGCTCGGTGTAGGTCGGTGCCCCCGTCCAGCCGTAGTACACCCAGATCTCGTGCTCTTCGACGTACCCGACGTCCGCAACGCTGTGCGTCGCGGCGGTGGTGCCGTGGTAGCCGCGGATCACGTTCTGCAGCGCGGCCTTGCCGTTGGCGTTCCGCGGGGTCACGCCCTGGTAGTGGATCAGCTCGTCGCCGATCAGCACGCGGCCGGACTCCGGCATGCCCGCGATGCCGTCGACCTCCTGCTCCTCGCCGTTGAGCGGGGAGGTGGCCGTCATGGCGGTGGCGACCGTGACGGTGCGCGCGGCCTGCCAGTTGCCGTTGATCCAGATCTTCGTCGCCGTGCTGTTCCAGTCGTTGTTGGCGTGCTCGCCGTCCCAGCGGTCGACCTCGACGCCGTCCACGAACACCCGGACGTCCTTACCGGTGGAGTCGGAACGGGTGGCGGTGACCTCGGCGGCGTGATCCCACTCCTCGGTGAGCTCGACGGCGTAGCGGGACAGCTCGCGCGGGGCGCGGTTCGCGAAGACCACGCGCTTGCGGTAGCGGAACCCGTTCGCGGCGGCCTGCGCGGCGTACGGCTGGAGGCGGAAGAG
>JBFWQJ010000336.1:0-2751 GCA_050249515.1 Dehalococcoidia bacterium
GTCGGAGACCTCGACGAGTACCGCGTGGAGGCGGGCCGCGAGCTGATGTGGCAGCGCAAGCACGGCGTCGCGCTGGGGGGTGCCTCGGTAGGGGCGCGCGCCGACCTGCTCCGCGAGCGCCGCGCGGATCCGTGCGGGGGAGATGCCGCCCACGCGCGCGATCGCCTCCTGCGGCGACTCGCCGGTCTGCTGCGCGACGCGCAGCGCGGCCGTCACACTGGCCTCGCTGGCGAGGTCCGCCTTTACCACGGCGCGGACGATGTCGCCGCGGGTGTTCTCCTCGTCGCTTCGGAGCGCCTCGAGCCGCGCCGTGAGCTGTCCCGGCGGGACGAGGACGGGGCGGATGGTCAGCCCGAGGAGCGAGTTCAGCTTCGCCATCTCGTCGACCGCGGGCGGATCGGCGACCGCGATGAAGAACTCGTCGTCCAGCGCCCAGAGCGGGATCAGCCGGAGCGAGTGGATCACCTCCGCTGGCAGGATGCCGTCGAGGTCGGCCTGTGGCGGGTGCTGGTCAAGATTGATGCTCGGCAGGTGGAACGCCAGCCCGACGGCCTCGAGGCGCTCGTCCTCCGTGATCATGCCGGCCTGTACGAGCGCCTGGCCGAGGTACTCCTCGCTGTCGGCGGCGATGGCGTACGCGCCGATCTGGTCCTCGCGCACCACCTGCATCGACTCGAGAAGGTCGGCGAGCACGCGGCGCCGGTCGTGCGCCTCGATCGGGCGATCGAGGGCGGTGAGTGCGAGCTGGATCTCCGCCTCGCTTGCGATCCGGAGGCTGACCGGACGGCCGAAGCGCTGTCGGAGCTCACGTTGCAGCGAGGCGTCCCGGGTCCTCGTCGTGACGCAGACCACCGTGCCCTGTGCCTCGTCCACCGGGAGCACGCCGTGCTCGCGGCAGAACTCGACGCCGAGCCGCGCGAGGAGATCCGTGCGGACGCGCGTGCGGCTGACCGGGACGTACTGGCTCGCGGTCTGGGCCGAGGTTGCTTCGAGGAGAGAGACGGCCACCGGCTACTACTTTCGCCGACGTGTCTGCAGACCGGTGAACTCCCGAAGGGTGCTGCTCAGCCCGAGGATGCCGAGGGCAAGGAGCACGAAGATGAAGGGGATGACGAAGTACCCGAGGAAGGCGAAGAGGAACAGCAGCATCGCGACGCCCACGACGATGCCCACGCGTGCGAGGACGACGCTCGTGCTGAGCACCGCGGAGATGACCGCCAGTGAGCTTCGGCCAGTCTTGGCCATGTGCGGTCCTTAGCTGTCGCCAGCGGCCGCCAGCGGGCTGGTGTCCTGCAGCACGATTTCGAGTTCCGACCGTGATTCCGACGCGATTTCGTACTCGACACCGCGAAGATCAGCGAGGCGGTCGGACAGCGGAATGATGTCTTCGTAGTCTACCGCGAGGTGCAGTGTCCCGCGGTAGAACCGGCGGACGCGAGTGTTCTTCACACCGTGCAGCTCCCGGACCGCCGCCTGGAACTCGTTCAGGGCCGCGAAGGAGTGGAACGGGTACACGACCAGCGTCAGGTGCTCGACCGTCATGACGGCGCCACCGGGGCGGTCTTCCGGCTCGACGAACTCGTCCTCCGCGGCGGCAGGCGGCGCCATGGGCGCGGCGGTCGGGGGAGCCGAGACCGGAGCGGGCCGGCTCGGAGGCGGAGCGGCCGGAGCGGGCCGGGGCGTGCTTGCCGCGGGCGGGGCAGGCGCGGCAGGACGCGGCGTGGTCCGTGGCTCGGTCGGGTCGGACGCCGCCGGAGCCTGGCGCGGCGCGGTCGGCGGTACCTGCGGCGTGGGGGGCACGGCAGCCGGGGGGCGTGGTGCATCGGCCGCCGGCTGAATGTCTGGCGCGGTTGGCTGCACGGTCGGCTGCACGGCTGGCTGGGGCGCGGGCAGCTCTGGCGCCGGCTGCGAGACGGGGCGCGCGGCAGGCTGCGGGACGGGCCGAGTCGCCGGCTGAGGGGCCGGCGGCGTCGGGCGCGGCGACGGCGGCAGTGGCGGCATCGGTGGGCGCGCGTTGGGCGGCCTGGCCGGCTGCGGGGTCGGTTCATCGGTCGGTTGCGGGGGCGGTGCCAGCTCGGGCCGCGACTGCGTGCGCGGTTCCGCCTGCGGGCGGAACGCGCGGAAGCGCGGGCGCTGCGGCAGCAGCGGCGCGCCCTCGTGCGTCGAGTGCGACTCCGGCGCCGGGGCACCAGTCGGAGCCGAGCGACGTGCTCCGACGCGCGCCTCGACCAGGTTCTGGTCCACGCTCGCCTCGAGGGCGAAGCCGGGCAGGCGGCGGAGCTGATCGGCGACCTTCTCCGGGCTATCGTCGCGGACGGTTAGCCACGCCTCGTCTGCAGAGACGCGAGTCAGCGACACCTCGACAAACTCGGGCGACTGCTCCATCACACCGGCGAAGGTGAGCAACTGGCGCTGGTCCGCGAACCCGGCGACGTGCACGACGATCGGGGAACCGCCGGGACGCCGGAACGGAATCGGCTCGCGAGGCTCAGGGGCGGGTTCGCGGGGCGCCTCGCGGCGCGGCGGCGGAGCCGTGGAGGCCGGCGGCGTCACGGGGCGCGCCGATCGCACGGGCGGGACCACCGAGGAGGGGACAGGCGCGGGGCGAGGTGCCTGGTTGGCCGACGGTGACGGCGGGACGGGACGCGGATCCTCGGGCATCGTGCGGGATGCAGAGGCCCGTGCCGCCGCGCTCGCGAGCACCGGCTTCGGTGCCGATCGCTCCTCGGCCGGAGGTGCTTCGTAGGTGCA
>JBFWQJ010000337.1:0-2750 GCA_050249515.1 Dehalococcoidia bacterium
AGTTCCAGGAAGGAGAGGATCGAGGTCAGCGGCGTGCGCAACTCGTGGGAGACGGTGGCCAGGAGTTCGTCCTTGAGCGCGTCCAGCTCCCGGAGGCGCACGTTCTGCGCCTCCAGGCGCTCCTCCGCGGCGCGGCGGCGGGCGTTCTCGCGCAGCGCGTTGATGAGCGTGCCGCACGTCGCGACGAAGGGGTCGAGGAACTCCACCAGCGCCTCGTCGTAGCCGCGGGGGCGGTTGGCGACGCCGGCGAGGCCGACCATCTGCCCTTCCACGTAAATCGGCAGGCCGAGGAACGCGTGCATCGCCGGGTGCCCGGACGGCAGCCCGCCGCGGCGCTCGTCATGCGCCGGGTCGTTGGAGATCACGACCTGCTTCGTGGTCAGGGCGGCGCCGAACAGAGTGTGGAGGTTGTGGAACTCCATCCCGTGCGCCGCGTGCTCCTGGTAGAGCGCGCTGGTGGGCTCGTCCCACGAGATGTCCGTGATCGCGTGGCCGAGGATGTGGACGTACGGGGCGCCGGCCGCGTCCATCAGCACCTCGCCGATGAACCCGTACTCGGAGTCGGTCAGCTGGAGCAGGAGGTCCAGCAGGCTGGTGAAGGTGCTGCTGGGATCCGCGTCGATGATGAAGCCGGACTGGGCCTCGGCCAGCGTCCGGAGCATCAGGTTCGCGCGCCGGGACTCCTCCAGGCTGCGACGCAGGGCCAGGTGGGCCATGACCTCGCGGGAGAGCAGGCGGAGGGCGTTCTGCTGGAAGTCGTTCAGGACGCGCGGCACGGTGTCTAGGACACAGAGCGTGCCCAGCGCGTGGCCCTCCGGCGTAACCAGCGGGGCGCCGGCGTAGAAGCGCAGGTTCGCGTCGCCGGTCACCAGCGGGTTGTCGGCGAACCGGGGGTCCTGCGTCGCGTCCGGCACGACGAGCAGTTCTGTGGGCTCGAGGATCGCGTGCGCGCAGAACGCAACGTCGCGGTCGGTCTCGTCGATCTCCAGCCCGACCTTTGCCTTGAACCACTGGCGGTCGACGTCCACCAGCGTCATCACGGCGATCGGCGTGCCGCAGATCTGGGAGGCCAGGCGGACGATCTCGTCGTACGTGCGCTCGGCCGGCGTGTCGAGCACCTCGAAGGAGCGCAGGTCGCGGATGCGGGCGTCCTCGTCGGCGGGGAGCATTGCCTTCATCGGGGACTTCGGCGGCCTTTCCCCCGGTGCGGGGAGTGGTGCGGGTGCTGTGTTTCCAGTGTCGCGGGCAATGAGGGATGAACCGGAATCGAGGCGGTAGAAACCGCTGGCGGTCAGGTCAAGGAATGGTGAAGGGGAGCGTGCCGTCAGCGAATCGCCAGCATCCCGGCGGGTTCCGCGCCCGGCGGCGGCTCACCGGGACGTGGCGCGCGCCGGTTTGACCGGTGCGAGGTGACGCCTATGATCCGGCAGTCCGCCCTGCCGCCCGCGGCCCCGGTTGCCGCCCCGTTCGGAAACGACATCGCATGGCCTCTGCCCCCGCCTCGACCGGCTCGTCCGGGTTCCCGCTGTCCCCGGAGCTACGTCGAGCGGCGATCGTCACGGTGGCGCTGCTCATCCTCGGGCAGTCGTTCCAGGCGCTGATCCAGGGCGGCCTCGCGCTCTTCCTCCCCCGCATCCGCCCCGACCTGGGCCTGAGCTTCGCCGAGGCGGGCGCGCTGTCCTTCGTCTCCACCCTCGTCTACGCCTTCATGCAGATCCCGGCCGGGTACCTGGTGGACCGGTTCGGCCCGTGGCGGTTGTTCTTCATCGGCCTGCTGGGCACCAACGTGCTGGCGCTGTCGTTCGCGCTGCTGGAGTCCTACCCGCTGCTGCTGGTGAACCAGGGGGCGGCGGGGTTCTTCCGCGCGATGCTCTTCGCGCCCGGGCTGGTGCTCATCGCCTCGTGGTTCCCGCCGGAGCGGCGGGCGACGGCGATGGGGGTGTTCATCGCCGGCGGGTTCTCCTCCAGCTTCCTGCTCAACATCTTCGGTCCGCCGCTGGAGGCGGCCGTGGGCTGGCGGATGGCGTTCGTGATCTTCGCCAGCCTCGGCATCGTCTCGGCGTTCGTGTACTACCGCTTCGCCAGCGAGCGCCCCCGCCCGGCCGGGCGTCCCGCGAGCATCGGCGAAGCGATGAGCCTGTTCCGCTACCGGGTGATGTGGGTGATCGGCGGCATCCAGTTCGTGCGCTTCTTCGTGGCGCTGGCGGTCACGTTCTGGCTGCCGACGTACCTGGTCGCGGAGCGCGGGTACAGCCTGCAGGCGGCCGGCGTGCTGGTGGCCGCCGCGGCGATCTGCACGATGCTGTCGAACTTCGTCGGCGGGTACGTCTCCGACCGGCTGCAGAACCCGCTGGCGGTCATCGGCGGATCGCTGGGGGTGCTCGCGGTGACCAGCGCGGCGATCGTGGCTGTGCCCAGCGCGTGGATGCTGGTGCTGGCGGTCTGCGTGAACGCCTCGTTCATCCAGTTCTACTTCGGGCCGCTCTTCGCGGTGCCGGTGGAGATGCTGGGCGCCCGCCGCGCGGGCATCTCCAGCGGCTTCTCCAACTTCTTCGCGAACATCGGCGGGTTCGTCTCGACGTGGGGAATGGGCGAGATCAAGGACGCCACGGGCTCCTTCACGCTCGGCTTCCTCACGATCGCGGCCGTGTGCGTCGCCGGCATCCTCATGACCGGCTACCTGGCGATCATCAAGCGCCACTGGACGCCCCCCGCCGAGTAGCCCGGGGAGCCATCGAGGCCGCCCGGGG
>JBFWQJ010000338.1:0-2746 GCA_050249515.1 Dehalococcoidia bacterium
TCAGTCCCGGGCAGGGGTGATGGGGTGGGTGAGGGGATTCGAACCCCCGATCTTCAGGGCCACAACCTGACGCCCTAACCGCTAGGCCACACCCACCATCAACGTCCGCGCGAGCGGAGGAGCGTGATCGTAGCAGACCCCCCGGCCTAGCGGCCATCGAGGCGCACCGGGGCGCCCCGCCGCCGCTACGGCGTCGACTCTCCGAGCCCGCCCAGGGCGCGCAGGCTGCCCGCCAACGGCGGCTGGACCAGCGACGTCCGGCCCAGGATGCCGGCCAGCCCGGGGTTCAGCCCGGCCGCCCCGCCGAAGCCGGTGACCGGCGAGAAGACCGGCCGCACACCGCCCACGATCGCGCCCAGGTAGTCGCGGGTCTCCTGTGGCAGCGCGGCCTCCCACGCGTCACCTCGCGCGTTCACGGCCGACTGCACCGTCGCGAGGCCGGCGTTGTACGACGCGAGCGCCTTGCGCACGTCGCCGTGCCACGTCTGGAGGTACTGCTGCATCGAGCGCGCGCCCGCCTGGAGCGAGGCGGCGGGGTCCGTCCGGTCCACGTGCGGGTAGTACTGCGGCATGAGCTGGGCGATGCCCTCCGCGCCCGCGGAGGACCGCCGCTGCCCGGTCACCACGTCCGGCGCGAAGCCGGACTCCTGCTGGATCTGCCGTTCGAACATCGCGCCGTAGCCGGGGCCGATGACGGCGTCCCCGATCTCTCGCGAGAGCGCGCGCCAGCCGTAGGGGTCCGCCGCGTTGCCCGTCGCCTGCCGCGCCAGCAGCGCGGCGATCTCGGCGGGGGTGGCGGGGGGCTTCGCCGCGCCGGCGTCCGGCAGCGGCCCGCCGGGGAACGACGCACGCCGCAGCGCGCCCCCGTTGCGGATCGAGGAGACCTCGGCGCGCACCTGGGCGATCTCGGCGCGGGGGCGGTCCAGGTGCCGCTGGAGCGTGCCGGCGAAGTTCGCACCGCCCGCCGCCGTGGGGGCAGCCGCCGGGGTGCTCGCCTCGACGCGCGAGACGGGCTGGACGCCCCCGACCGGACCGATCGCATCAATGCCCACGGGCCCAGCCTACCGTCGCGGTCGCGCGTCCCGTATGCGGGAGAACCCGCGTCGAGCGGGGACGCCGCCCCGAGGTCGCGCGGCTACTGCTCGATCGGCGCGCCGATGCCCCGGTAGCCGCCGGAGAAGTAGAGCAGGGGGTCCACGCCGGTGCGCTCGATGGCGATCGCCTCCACGCGACCGACCACGATCGTGTGGTCGCCCCCGGCGTAGCGCTCCTCCACGCGGCACTCCGCCCACGCCAGCACGTCCTCCAGGATCGGCGAGCCGAGCGGGCCGTCGTGGAACGGGACGCCGTTCATCACCGCCTCGTTCTGGCCGTGCCGGGCGAAGGCGTCGGACGCGGCGCGCTGGTCGCCCGCGAGGATGTTCACCGCGAAGGAGTCCGCGACTTCCAGCAGCGGGTGCATGGACGCCCCGTTGTCCACGCAGATCAGCAGCAGCGGCGGGTGCAGCGAGACGGAGGTGAACGAGTTCGCCGTCATGCCTCGGCGCTGCTGGCCCACGCGGGCCGTGACCACGGTCACGCCGGTGGCGAACAGCCCCATCGTGTTGCGGAACTCTCGCGAGTCGATCGACGCGTCTGCCATGACCCCTCCATGCGGAAACCGCCGCATGGTAACACCGACCCTCCGGCCGGCGTCATCGAGGCCCTCCCGGCTGGTCCTGGCCCGCGAAGGCCGTCGTCATGGCGCGCATCACGGTGAGCAGGTAGCCCCCGCAACGGTCGCAGAGCCGGTAGTCCCGCAGCCCGCGGTCGCCATGCACGATGTCGCCGTCGTCCGAGATCTGGACGACGGTCGCCGGCGAGATCTGCACGTCGATCAGGCCCTGGCTGAGCGAGCGGAAGCACAGGTCGCACGACGCGAAGCTCGGCATCGCTAGCTCGCCTCTGCCTGCGGCACGCCGCGATGGTCCGCGACCCAGCGGATGTAGGAGTCGAGGACGGCGGCGCACTCCGGGCAGAACAGGTAGTCGCTGGGGCGCACGGACGGCACGAGCCGGTGTGCGGTCGGCGCGCCGGAGGTCACCACGAAGGTGGAGGCGCGGATCGCGAAGACGCGCCCGGTGAGGGGGGCACGGCAGGCATCGCAGGGGATGGAGAACGCCATGAGCGATCATCGGCTGCGCCTCGCGCGCTGCCCTGACGTCCGCCTGATCGGTCCCTGAATCGCTCCTGCCGGCGCGCCGGATGCGTCCTACGCGGGCAGATGCATCGCCAGCGCGGCGACCGAGCGCAGCCCGTCGGCCACCTCCAGCCAGCGCTTCTGCACCGACCGCGCCGAGGGCCGCTCCGGCAGCGTCGCCGCCACCTCGAGGATCGTCGCGACGTCCCTCGTGCCGTCGATCGCGCCCAGCAGTGCGCGCGTCACGGGGTCGCCGCTCACCGCCAGCGCACGCTCCTCGCCGAACGAGAAGCGGAGCTGGTTGCCCGGCTGCCGCAGTCCTCCCGCCAGCACCTCACCGAACTTCCACGTCGTCCACGCCGGCCGCGCGACCGGGTCGTCCGAGGCGATCGCCGGGGGCGGGGGAGCGCCCGCGGGCGCCGCGTAGAACTCGTGCTTCTTCAACGCGCCGTGCAGGAGCTCTGCCACGGCGTGGCGCTCCTGCGGCGGCATCCCCAGCGTGGCGGACGCGCCCGGCTAGGCCGCCGGGTCGTAGCGGCGCGGCACGCTGTAGGCGCGGAGCGCCAT
>JBFWQJ010000339.1:0-2719 GCA_050249515.1 Dehalococcoidia bacterium
GGGGGGGCGCGCGGGATCAGGCCTCGGTGGGCGCGTCGCCGGGCATGGAGTAGCCGACGCCGTAGACCGTCACGATCGCGCCCTTCGGGTAGCCGATCGCCTGCAGCTTCCGCCGCAGCCGGGACATGTGCTGGTGCAGGAAGTTCGCATCGCCGATGTCGTCGTAGTCCCACACGCGCCGGATCAGCTCGTCGGTCGACTGCGCGCTGCCGGCCCGTTCGATCAGCAGGCGCAGGAGCCCGGCCTCGGAGCGAGAGAGGGTCACGGACTGGCCCCGGAAACAGGCGGTGCCGGCGCGGACGTCGAGCTCGATCCCGTGGGGACCGGTGACGGTGGCGCGGCTGATCTCGAAACCGGTGCGGCGCAACACCGCCTCGACCCGCCGGATCAGCTCCACCGGGTGCAGCGGCTTCGGGACGTAGTCATCCGCACCGGCATCGAAGCCCGCGATGCGCTCGTCGGGGGTTCCCGCGGCCGACGTAATGATGACGGGCGGTCCGCCCAGGCGGCAGATCTCGCCGCAGAGGTCGAGGCCGGAGCCGTCGGGCAGGCCGATGTCCAGGATCACGAGGTCGAACGCGCCGGCCGCGAGCGCGGCGCGGCCGTCCGCCACGGTCATCGCCGACGCCGTCTCGTGGCCGGCCCCGACAAGCATCGCCTCGATGATGTCGAGCGCCTGGCGGTTGTCCTCGACGAGCAGGATGCGCCCGGGACGGCCCACGCTGGCCCAGCGTTGTACCAGTGGTTCGGCCACGAGTGTGCGCCTCCGTCCCCGGGGCCGTTCTAGCCATCCGGAGCCCGCGCGGGGGCGGGGAACCGGCGGCGCCGGACAGACTGACATGATCTTGACCGGATCAGACCACGACCGGGTCGGTCGTGCCACGAACAGCTGCGGGCGCGGTGCCCTAGTCGAGGCCGAAGCGCAGCGCCTGCATCAGCCCGAGCAGCGCCTCCGAGGGTTCGATCCCGAGCTCCGCGTCCAGCCGTCCGCGGAACTCGAGGAACGTCCGAACCGCCTGCGCGCGGTTCCCCTCCGCCAGCTGGGCCTGGATCAGCGTACGCGCGGCACTCTCGCGCAGCGGGTCGAGGCGCACGGCGGCAAAGGCGGCCGCGACCGCCTCCGCGTGCCGGCCAGCGCCGCTGAGCTGACGCGAGAGCATCTCGATCGCGTGCAGCGACAGCTCGCGCAGGCGCTCCCGCTCCAGGATCACCCAGTCGTCGTCCCACTCGGGGAGGAGCTCGGCCGCGAGGCGGGCGGCGGTCCACTCCGAGCTGCCGCCCGCGAGGATCGTCCCCGCGGCCTGTTCGAGCTCGGCGACGTCCACCGCGACGCGGCCACCCAGGCCCAGCCCCCCGCCGGACGCGTCGACCACCCCGGTCGCGACCGCGCGGAGCCGGGATAGCGTGGACCGCAGGCTGCCGGTCGCGCCGCGCTCGTCCAGGTGGGGCCACAGCCGCTGCGCCGCGAGCGCGCGGCGGACGGGGCCGGGGTGGAGCGCAAGCAGCACGAGCAGCCGCTGCCCGGCGCGCGAGGGACGGTACGCGATCGCGCCCTCGCGCAACTCGAACCGGTCGAGGAGCGTCAGCCGGATCGCCGCCGGACGACGGCGATGCTGCGGCCGCCCGCGAGGCCGCGGGTCGGCGGTGGGGGCGTGTGCGCCCACGAGTCCTATCCCAACTGGTGCCGGGTGCGCCGCTGGGCCACCCGGTCACCCTGCGCTCCGTGGTGAGCGCCGCCCTGCCGCCAGTATCGCGTTCGGGCCGGGACCGCGCGTGGCAAACGGCGGGGCAGATCGCGAAACACGGGCACTTCGGGCCTGCTTCTGACGCCTCCTCCAACTTCGCTCCACCCCTGCAGAGGGGATCCCGGCCCGACGCAGGCACGTCGTGATCCGTTTCACGGGTGGCCACGCCCCCGCCCTAGCGTCCCGGCATGCCGCTGCCTGCCACCGACTGGTTGCTCGTGCGCGCCTGGGTCGAACCCGACCACCCGCTGTCGCTCCGCGTCGCGATCCGGGGACGGGACGGTGCGCGGGCCGCGCTCACACCCGCGGCGACCTTCCTCGAGCCGGCGGACGCCGCCGCCTACGTTGACCGCTGGCTCACCGCCTTCGCCCGTCACGCCGGCCGGTCCGGGCCGTCGCTGGACTCCGCAGAACGCGGGGCGTCCGAATGACCGCCGACCGTGCCGGGGCGTTCGCCGACTGGCGCGGGTGGACGCGCGTGGACCTGCGCCTGCTCCTCGGACTTGTCCTCGTGCTCGCCTCGTTCGCAGCCGGCCTCCTCCTCTGGAGTGGCGCGCGCACCACCACGCCGATCCTGGTTGCGGCGCGTCCGATCGCGGCGGGTGACGTCGTCACCGCCGAGGACCTCGCGACGAGCGACGCGCACCTTGAGGGTGCCCTCGCCGCGGTCGCACTTCCCGGCGGGCGCGGAACCGAGGTGATTGGCCAGACCGCGCTCGCGCCGATCGGCGCCGGGGAGATGGTGACCCGGGATGCACTCGGGAGCGGTCCACAGGTCGGGCCGGACGACGTGGCGCTCACGGTGCCGGTGGACGAGGGGACGGTGTTCCCGGGGCTGGCGCGCGGTGCGCGGGTCACGGTGTACGGCACCTCGTTCCCTGGCCAGGTGGCGAGTGTGACGCAGCTCCTCGTGGAGCAGGCCACCGTCTTCGACGTCGATGCCGGCCGGACGGGCATTGGCCTCGGCGGCGCCG
>JBFWQJ010000340.1:0-2710 GCA_050249515.1 Dehalococcoidia bacterium
GCCTGCTCGTCGAACAGCAGCTGCTTGGCCATAGGTGAGTTGTCCTTTGCTCCCGCGCCCCACGACCGCCGAGTCGGGCAGCGCGCACGTTTAGCACTCTCGGAACCGGAGTGCTAAGTTTTTACCGAATCGCGAGCGGTGACGCAAGGGGGCCTGACACGGCGAACCCGGTGCGTTGCGAAGTCAGCGCGCGCGCCGCCCCCGGGATCACCGTATCAGTTGACGTAATGTTACCGCGCAGGCGGGTGTGGGCTACGCGAGAGAGCCGGTGAGCGCCTCGACCTGGGCCATCACCTTCGTCATCCCGCCGCTCTGCTTGAGCGCGGTGGACAGCGGCGGGCGCTCCCACTCCTCGGGGGCGTCGGTCGGGTCGCAGGCGGGGGCGACGCCGTCCGGGAGCCCGTAGGCGCGGACGAACATGCGCGCCCGCAGCACGAACGCCGTGAGGCTGCGCGGGTCGGGCAGGGAGTCCAGCGGCCGCGCGTGGTCGCGCACCGCGCGCCCCAGGCTCTCCGGGAAGTTCCAGTGCAGCGCCAGCGCGCCGCCCAGTTCCGCGTCCGTGAAGCCGAGGATGCGGCGCTCTGCGTCAGCCAGCGAGATCCCGGACGTCCGGTGCAGTTCGATCGCCTGCTCCAGCTGCTCCGGCCGGCCCTGATCCAGCGCCAGCAGCCCGATCTGGTGCAGCACGCCGGCCGTGAACGCCTCGTCCTGGTGCACGCCCTCCGTGCGGGCGAGCACCTCCGCGAGGATGCCGGTGGCGATCGAGAACTGCCAGAAACCCTCGTAGTCCAGGTTGCTCGCGGTCTTCGCCGTCTGCATCAGGCACGAGGTGAGGGCCGCGCCGCGGACGGAGCGGAAGCCCAGCAGCACCACGGCGTCCCGCGCGGTGGTGATGCGGCGGGCGAAGCCGTAGTAGGGCGAGTTGGCCAGCCGCAGCAGCTTCGCGGTGAGCGCCTGGTCCGTCGCGATGATCGCGGCCAGTTCGTGCGCCGCGAACTTCTCCTCGTCCAGGCCCAGGATGCGCTGCGCCACCTGCGGCAGCGGACGGAGGTCGGCGACCTCTGCCAGCACCTCGTCCAGCGCGGCGCCGGGAGGGGCGCCGTCAGGCTGCCGGCGGGCGCGCTCCGCCTCCAGGCGGCGCGCCAGCGCGGCGCGTGCCTCGGCGAAGGGGTCCTGTCCGGGCTGGTGGTTCATCCCGCATCTCTCCACCGGGATGATCGGCGGAGGGACGCGGCGCGGGCATCAGGATGATCCCGCATCCGGGAGCGGCGCACCGTGGGCGTGCCCCGTGTGCTCGTGGTGGCCGGGGTGCGCGCCCTCGGGCGGCTCGGCGGGGCCGAGGAACCGCCGGAGCGGCGGCTCCAGCCGTCCGATGCGCCCGGGAGGCCAGTAGCGGAGCACGGCGGTGGCGGTGATCCGCTCACGCGACACCGGGCCGAAGTCGCGGCTGTCGGTGCTCGCGGCGCGGTGGTCGCCGAGCAGGAAGTACGTGTCCTCCGCCAGCCGCTGCACGCCGCGATGCTGCTCCGCGGGGTCGGCGCCGTGCGCGTACGGCTCGATGAGCCGCCGGCCGTTCACCTGCACGCCCCCGCCCACCCGGAGCGCTTCGCCGGGGAGGCCCACGATGCGCTTGAGCAGCAGGCGCCCGGCCCCCTCGGGCCGCGGGTCCTCCGTGATGACGATGCGCCCGTAGGCGCGCTCCCGGTCGGGGGCGCCTCGGCGCAGCAGGAGGAAGTCACCGGGCTGGAGTTCCGGGGTCATGCTGTCGCCCGCGACCTCCACGCGCTGGAGGCCCCGGCCGAGGCGCCAGGCGGGGAGCGCCAGACACGCAGCGGCGGCCGCCGCCAGTGCCACCACGCGGGTGCGCACCGAGGGGGGCCGCCGCCAGTTCATCGCCGCGAGAGCGAATCGGCCGGACTAGGCCTTCTTCGTCTCCCAGAAGATCGTGTCGATCTCCTTGATGGCGTCCAGGAGCTGCTGGCCCTGCGCCGGGTCCTGCGACTTCTTCGCGGCGCCGGCGAGCTTGGTGGCGTTCCAGAACGCCTGGTGCAGCTGCGGGTACTTCTCCAGGTGCGCCGGGGTGAAGTAGTCCGTCCAGAGCACCCACAGGTGCTCCTTCACCATGTTCGCGCGCTGCTCCTTGATGGCCAGCGCGCGGGTCTGGTACTCCTCCACCGTCTGGGCGCCCTTGAAGTCAGCGGCCTTCTGGTAGCGCTCCTGGATGGCGCGGACGGACTCCGCCTCAATGCGCGCCTGCGCCGGGTCGTAGATGCCGCAGGGCAGGTCGCAGTGCGCGGACGCGACCGTGCTCGGGCGGATGAGGGCTTCGATGCGGGACCGGATGCTCACCGGGGATCTCCTCACGTTGCGGGTGTCGTTGGTAGTCGGGGACACGGCGATGCTCGCGCCGCCTTCGAGGCGTGTCAACCTTCGCACGTTGTAGACAGCGCATATCGCACACGCCCCGGGCGTGAGGCGATCATCGGCGGGGCGGGGAGAGGCCGACGCCGCGACCTCTGCGGGAGGCTGCGACGGGCTACAGGCGAGAGCCGTGCGAGAGCGAGACGCCGCCGGAGCGGCGGTTCGGGTCGTCCAGGCCGGGGTACGGCGGGAAGAGCGACTCCAGCTCCAGGCGGATCGGGTCGCCCTCCGGCAGGTAGGCAGAGAAGTCGCCGTCGGGCTGCGGCCGCTCACGCTGGCCGGTCACCTC
>JBFWQJ010000341.1:0-2673 GCA_050249515.1 Dehalococcoidia bacterium
GCGTGCGTCTTCTCAATTCCGAATTCTCGAATTCCTTTCTTGATTCCGGTTTCTTGATTCTGAATTCCGCATGAACCCCCTCCCGATCGACACCCACATCGACGCGGTTCGCACGGCAGTCGGGGTCGCGCGCGCGGCGGTGCTGGTGGCCGCTCCCGGCGCGGGGAAGACGACGAGAGTGCCTCCGGCGCTGGTGGATCGGGGACGCGTCCTCCTGCTGCAGCCCCGTCGGGTCGCGGCGCGCGCCGTGGCGCGGCGGATTGCCGAGGAGCGCGCGTGGACGCTCGGCAAGCAGATCGGCTGGCAAATGCGGTTCGATCGCCGCTTCGGCCCCGACACCCGGCTCCTCGTCGTGACCGAAGGGATCCTGACGGCGCGCCTCCAGCAGGACCCGCTGTTGTCCGACGTCGCCACCGTGGTGCTGGACGAATTCCACGAGCGGAGCATCCACGCCGACCTCGGCCTGGCGCTCGCGCGCGAGGCCTGGCAAGCCCGCAACGACCTCCACCTCATCGTCATGTCCGCCACGCTGGAGGTCGGGCCGGTGTCGCGGTTCCTTGGCGGCTGCCCGGTGATCGACGTCCCAGGCACGCTGCACCCCCTCGACCTGGAGTACGCACCTGGAACCTCGCTCCCCAGTGCATGCGGCGACGCCTTGTCCCGCACCACCGGCCACGTGCTGGTGTTCCTGCCGGGTGCACGGGAGATCGCCCGGGCCGGAGACGAGCTCGCGGGTCTGGCCGCGCAACGCGGCGTGGAGCTCGTCCCGCTGCACGGCGGTCTCGAGGGCGGCCAGCAGGATCGTGCCGTGGACGATTCACCGGGACGCCGCGTGGTGCTCGCCACCAACCTGGCGGAGACCTCGCTGACGGTGCCCGGCGTGTCCGCCGTGGTCGACACCGGCCTGGTGAAGGTCGCACGTGACGATGCAGCGCGCGGCGTGGACAGCCTCACGACCGAGCGTGTGACGCTCGATTCGGCGGACCAGCGGGCCGGGCGCGCGGCGCGTCTCGGCCCCGGCCTGGCGATCCGCCTCTGGGATGCGCGCGACCGTCTGCGCGCGCACCGCGAACCCGATGTCGCGCGCGTGGATCTCGCAGGACCGGTGCTGGAGCTGCTGGCGTGGGGTGCGGACCCCCACGCGTTCGAGTGGTTCGAGGCGCCGGAGCCGGACCGCATCGACGCGGCACTGGGGCTGCTCGAGCGGCTGGGTGCGGCGGCGGGGGACGGGAATGGAGACAGTCCCCATTTCGGCGCGGATCCTCGGGTCCGCCAACGGCGGATGCGGATCACGGAGATGGGCCGGTTGCTCGCACGGTTGCCACTCCATCCGAGGCTGGCGCGCGTGCTCGTCGAGGGCCGTGGCGCCTTCGAGGCCGCGGCCGCGTGTGCCCTCCTCTCGGACGCGGGCCCGTTGACGACGACCAGAGCGAGCACGTCGTGCGACCTGCTGCCAGCCATCGATCACTGGCCGGCAGCGCCGGCGCATCTCAGGAGGACGGCTGACGCCCTGCAGCGGGCCGCGGCGACATGCCTCGGCCACCAGGCGCACTCGCACCTCGACGAGCAGGACCTGCGGCGCGCGCTCCTGACCGGGTATCCGGACCGGGTGGCGCAGCGCCGCGCTGCCGCCGGGGATCGGTTCATGCTGGCTTCCGGGCACGGGGCGCGCTTGACGCGGGACAGTGGGGTGCAGGCCCCCTGGCTCATCGCGCTGGACGTGGTGGCCGCGCGGCGCGAGGGTCACGCCGAGGCGCTCATCCGCGCGGCGTCGGCCATCGAGCCCCAGTGGCTGTCGCCGACCGCCATCGAAACCGAACACGTCCTGAGCGACGACGGCGTCGTGCGGGCAGCGCGCGTCACGCGCTACGACGCGCTCACGCTGGCCGAGGAGCCCCAGGCCCCCGTGCCGGAGGCGCGCGCGGAGCTGCTGTCGGCGGCGTGGCTCGCCCGGCCCCGCGACGAGGCCACTGTGCGCCTCATCGCCCGGGCACGGTTCGCCGGGCACGAGCTCGACGTAGCGGCGCTCGTGCACGCGGCCGCCGCCGGCGCGAGGCGCCTCGACGGGATCGAGCTCGCGCCGTGGATCCCGCGCGACGTCGCACGCGACATGGACCGGCTGGCCCCCGACAGCCTGCCCGTCCCGAGCGGGCGCCGGGTGCGGCTCGAGTACGACGTCCACGGCCGCGTCGTGGCGTCCGTGAAGCTGCAGGAGCTCTTCGGGCTGGCGGAGACGCCGCGCCTCGGTCCGGAGCGCGTGCCGGTCACCTTCAGTCTGCTCGCACCGAACGGCCGGCCCGTGCAGACGACGGACGACCTGCGGAGCTTCTGGGACCGCACGTACCCCGAGGTGCGCAAGGAGCTCCGCGGCAGGTACCCGAAGCACCCGTGGCCCGAGGATCCCTGGAACGCGCCGCCGACGGCCAGGACGAAGCGGCGGCCGTGAACACCCGAGCGGAAAAGGGGTCAGACCCCTTTTTCGACTGCGGCCAACGAAAGAGGGGTCTGACCCCTTTTCCGCTACTTCTGCGCTTCGACTTCCTTCACGAACTGCTCGAAGCTCACCGGGTCGCCGTGCAGCGGGACGATGCGATCGACCTGCAGGCCCCGATCGCGGATGTGCTGCAGGAGGTTGGCCGCGTAGGAGTTGTAGTCGAAATTGGAGCTGAAGGC
>JBFWQJ010000342.1:0-2673 GCA_050249515.1 Dehalococcoidia bacterium
TTCGACCTGCCCGCGCTCGTGGGCGTCCTGAAGGGCGTCCGCGCGCGGACCCTGCGGGTGGCCACGGCCGAGGGGCGGACGCCCTCGCCCTTCGCTGCCTCGCTGCTCTTCGGGTACGTCGCCAACTACATCTACGACGGGGATGCGCCCCTCGCCGAACGCCGTGCGCAGGCGCTCTCGGTCGACCAGGCGCAGCTCGCCGAGCTCATCGGCGACGTGGAGCTGCGCGACCTGCTCGATCCGGTCGCGGTGGACGTCACCGAACGCGAGCTCCAGCACCTCGACGCCCGCTGGCACGCACGGTCGGCCGACGGCGTGCACGACCTGCTGCTGCGCCTCGGCGACCTCGGCCCCGACGAGATCGCGGCCCGATCCGCCGACGGCGTGGCCGCTTCCGCCCTGCCCGCACTCGAAGCCAGCCGTCGCATCGTCCAGGTGTCGGTGGGCGGTGAGCGCCGGTACATCGCGGCCGAGGACGCCGCGCGGTACCGCGACGGCGTGGGCGCGCCCCCACCCCCCGGCCTGCCCGAGGCGTTCCTCGAACCGGCCGCGGATCCGCTCGTCGATCTCGCGCGCCGCTACGCCCGCACGCACGGGCCGTTCTCGGTCCTCGAGCTCGCCGGCCGGCTCGGCGTGCCCCCGGGAGCGGCGGGCCTCGCCCTGGCCGCACTCGCCGCATCGGGTCGGGTCGTCGAGGGCGAGTTCCGCCCGGGCGGGCATGGCCGCGAGTGGTGCGACACCGACGTGCTGCGCAGCCTCAGGCGCCGCTCGCTTGCGCGGCTGCGCCGCGAGGTGGAGCCGGTGGACGGCGCGGCGTTCGCCCGCTTCCTGGCCGGATGGCACGCGCTCGGCTCGCCGCGTGCCGGGCTCGACGCGCTGCTCGACGTCGTCGAGCAACTGCAGGGGATGCCGCTCGCCGCATCCGTGCTCGAAAGCGAGATCCTGCCGGCGCGTGTGGCCGGCTACGAGCCAGGGCAGCTCGATACGCTGATGGCAGCGGGCGAAGTGACGTGGGTGGGCGTCGAGCCGCTCGGCGACCGCGACGGACGCATCGCGCTGTACCTGACCGATCACCTCACCACCCTGGCGCCCGCGCGGGAGCCTGGAGCGCTCGACGAACGTGCGACAGCGATGCTGGAGCATCTTCGTCGCCATGGGTCGTCCTTCTTCGGCGCGCTGCACGAGGCGGCGGGCGGCGGGTTCCCGCGCGACAGCGTGGAGGCGCTGTGGTCCCTGGTCTGGGCCGGCCTCGTCACCAACGACACGCTCCACCCCTTGCGCGCTCACCTCGCGGCGCCGGAACGAACCCGCCGCAGCGGGCACGGGCAGTTCCGCTCGCGCCGGCTCGTGCCACCGGCAGCCGAGGGCCGCTGGTCCGCGGTTCCCATGGCCGAGGCGCGCACGCCCACCGTGTGGGCCACGGCCGTCGCACGCCAGTTGCTCGCGCGCCACGGCGTCGTGACCCGCGAGGCCGCGGCCCTCGAATCGCTGGCGGGCGGCTTCAGCGCGGTCTATCCCGTGCTGCGGCGGCTCGAGGACACGGGCCGTGTGCGCCGCGGGTACTTCGTCGCGGGTCTCGGGGCGGCGCAATTCGCCGAGCCCGGCGCCGTCGATCGCCTGCGCGCCCGCGAGGCTGACGATGCGGGCGCCGCGGCTGTGACGCTGGCGGCGACGGACCCGGCGAACCCGTACGGCGCGTGGCTCCCCTGGCCGTCATGGCCCGGGAGCGCGGCGCGCGGCGCGAGCCGCGCGGCCGGTGCGCGCGTCGTGCTCGTCGGCGGGCGTGTCGCGGCCTGGATCGGACGCGGCCGGCGTCAGCTCCTCGTGGCGCTCCCGGATGCCGAGCCCGATCGGTCCGCGGCAGGCCGGGCCCTCGCGGCGGAGCTGGTGCGCGTGGGCCGCACCGGACCGGAAGGACTGCGCGGCTGGCTGATCGAGGAGATCAACGGCGCTCCGGCCGCGGGGGACGACTTCGCGCCGTACCTGCTCGACGCCGGGTTCACGCAATCGGGCCGGCACCTCCAGCTGCGCGTCGCCAGGATGCCACGTCCGGTCGATGCCTGAAGGGGATACGCTCCACCGCACGGCCGCGACGCTTCAGCGTGCGATCGGCGGACAGGTCATCACCCGCTTCGAGTCGGCGTATGCCCACCTCGCCGTGGTGGACGACCAGTCGGCGATCGCAGGGCGCACGATCGCCCGAGTCCGCGCACTTGGCAAGCACCTGCTCATCCACGTCACGGCGGCGCCGACCCCGGAGGAACGCACGCACACGCCTGCGCCCTCGCCCAAGGCCCGACGACCGGATCCTCTGGCGGGGCCGCTCGTGCTCCGCACGCACATGCGGATGAGCGGCGCCTGGCACATCTACCAGCCCGGTGAGAGGTGGCGGGTGCGCGCCTCCTCGGTGCGCATCCGGATCGACACGACGCCCTGGGTCGCGCTGGGGGTGAACGTGCCGCTCGCCGAGTTCGTGACGGAGGCCGCGCTCGAACGGCACGCGCCGCTCGCCCGTCTCGGCCCTGACCTCCTGGGAGACACCTTCGACGCGCCGGCCGCCGCGGCGCGGCTGGCGACCGCCGGCGCGACGCCCGTCGGTGAGGCACTGCTCGATCAGCGGCTGGTCGCCGGCATCGGCAACGTCCTGCGATCGGAGGTGCTCTTTCTCGCGGG
>JBFWQJ010000343.1:0-2668 GCA_050249515.1 Dehalococcoidia bacterium
GTGACCGTCATCTGCTCGGTACCGGTCGACCGGATCGTGCTGCCGGAATGAACGGACACGCCATGGTTGGAACCGCCGGTTCCGGAGCCGCCACCGGTCCCCGTCACGGTCAACGCGCCTGGTGTCGTGATGACCGAGTTGCTCCCCACTTCGACGCCACGGTTGGACGCGCTATCGCCCACGCCGCCGCCGCTGCCCGTGATCTCGAGCGATCCGCCCGCGGTCGAGATCTGGCTGGACAGATAGACGAGCACGCCATGGCTGCCGGTCCCGGAGGTATTGCCGCCAGTACCCTGCAGGCGAACGTTGCCCGTTCCTGCGGCAGCGACGGTGCCGCTCAGAAGCTGGATGCCGATGGCATTGCCGTCGACGCTCGCCGCGCCGTTGCCACCGCCGGTTCCGGTGATCGAGAGATCGCCGTCGACGCTGCGCACCTGACTACCGTTGGCAATGTAGACACCGTGCGTCGACGTGGACACGACGTCCTGTCCGCCTGCCGCCCCTTCCAGGACAACGCGACCTGCGCCGGACGTGACCACGCTGCTCGCGTCCAGAAGCACGCCGACGGCGTTGCTCGCCGCCGCCGGTGCGCCATGTCCACGGATCGCGATGTCGCCCCCCGATGCATCGATGGACGCACCCGCTTCGAGAATCACCCCGTTGGAACGCGGCGACGCCGTACCCCGCGCCATGCCGCTGCCATCGCCCGCCGCCCCGCCGCCCAGCGTGACGTTCCCGCCATGGCTGCGGATCGCCGAACCGCTGCCCATCTGGATCGCCCCCGCCCCCGACCCGTCGCGGTCGCTGTTCAGCACCACGCCGAGCTTGCGGGTATTGCCGTTCTGCGTCGCGTCGATCGCGACGTTGCTGTTCATCACGATCGAGTTGTGCGCGCGCAGCGTCAGCGTCGCGTCGTTGGCCATCGCGCCGGTCACGATGCTGTTCGCCACCGTGATGTCGCCGGCGCTGGCCGCGTTGCCGTTGGAGCCGTGCCCGGCCACGTCCGCGGTGGTGTCCACCGTCACGCTGGTGCCGGCCGTCAGGCTGCCCGCGATCGTCGTGGCCGCGGCCGCGCCGATGGTGTAGTCGAACGGGTCGATCAGCCACGCGCCGCCGGTGCCCTGCGCCGAGCCGGCGTCCACCCGCGCGCCGTCGATGTCCACCCGGTGACCGGAGGTCTCCACCTGGCCGCCGCGTGCGCCCTGACCGGCGCCGCGCGCGACGACCCGGCCGTGCGCCGTGGTGACACCGTCGGCCCGCTTCACGTCGCTCCACAGCACGACCTTGCCGCCGTCGCCCGCCTGCGTCGCGCTCGCGTCGATCACCGCGCCCTCGACCATCGCCACCTTGGCCGCCTGCGTCATCGCGTTGCCGCCGCCCTCGCCCGCACCCTGCCAGTCACCGCCCACCAGCACCGTGCCACCGCCTTTCGCGCCGCTCGCGTCGATCCGCGTGCCCTCGGCCAGCGTGATGTCGTCGCCCTCGAGCACGATTCGTCCGCCCACCTCGCGGATGCTCGACGCGTCCAGGCTCCCCGTGTTGACCACGCTGCCGGTCAACCGGTCCATCGCCGTCGCGCTCAGGATGATCAACCCGTCCTGCGCGATCACCGCGCTGCGGTTCTCCACCACCGCGCGGATCGCCGACGGTGTCACCGTCAGGCTCGTCAGCTTGCCCGGCACGTCGAAGTTCAGCCGCACCGCTTCGCCCGACGCGAGCGCCACCGTCCCCTGCCTGGCCACGATCAGCCCTTCGTTCCGCACCTCCGGCGCCAGCAGCGCCACGTACCCGCCCAGCGCCGCCCGCAGCGTGCCCTGGTTCACCACCGCCCCCGTCGAACCGCTGCGCGTGAACGTCGACCCACCGGCCATGAAGTCCGCGTCGCTCTGCTGCATCGTCGTCGCCGTCAGCGAGCCCACGTCCAGCACCGCCCCGGCGCTGAAGTACACCCCCGACGGATTGATCAACGTCACCTGCCCCGGCGCCGTCACCTTGCCCAGGATCTGGCTCGGGTTCACGTCGTGCACCCGGTTCAGCGTCGCCGCCTGCGCGTTCGGCTGGTTGAAGTTCACCGTCGACGCCGCGCCCACGTTGAACGTCTGCCAGTCGATCACCGCACGCTGGCTCGCCTGGTTCACGTCGAGCACCGGCGCCGCCGTGCTGCCACCGCCCACGATCACCGCATGCCCCTGCGTCACCACGCCGCCCCGCGGCAGCGCCGTCGGCGCCACCGTCGACAGTGCCGGTGCCTGCGCGAACGCGAACGCGCTCCACAGCGCCTGCACCAGCACCGACAGCTTCAGCAGCGCCGCCGCACGCGCGCCGAACCCGTCCGGCCCGCCCGTCGCCCGGGCGTGGCGGTGGACCCGCCCGGGGCTGCGCCGACCGACGCTGGTCGCCTCTTCCGAGGCCACCACCCAGGCGCCGCGCGATGCACTCCAGACGAGCTTGAAGACGTGGTTCATTTCCGGTTCTCCGTTCGGTTCGAAGCGAACTGTTGTCGATGACGGCAGCGTAGGCGGGCGCTCGCGGGCAGCCACTTCACAGACTGTCAACGGCGACCAGTGGTCGCTGCAGGTACATGGGCGTTGTCGCGGCCGCGGGCTGGCGGCGACGGAATGTCACGCGGGGTGAAGCGGACGCGGAAGAATCGGGATCCGGCCTCGGC
>JBFWQJ010000344.1:0-2664 GCA_050249515.1 Dehalococcoidia bacterium
GACGAGCACAAGACGACGGTGGCGGTGTACTCCCTGCGGGCGCGTGAGGAGCCGTTCGTCTCCACGCCGGTCACCTGGGACGAGGTTGCATCCCTGGCTGCGTCGGGCGACCGCGATGCCCTTGCCTTCGATGCCCCCGCTGTCCTCGCCCGCGTGGCCGACCACGGAGACCTGTTCGCTCCCCTGAACTCGCTCGAGCAACGATTGCCGTCGCTGGCCTGATTCGCGTGGCCGGGCGGGTAAAGGTCGTGCCCGGAGCCGGCGTTGCGCCCGGTTGGTCAACGCTGGCTCCACGTGGATGCGCCAAGCTGCCGTGGTGAAGACCGCAGAAGTACGTCCCCTCAGCGCGCGCGAGCGCGAAGTCCTAGCGTGCCTCTGCGACGGCGACTCCAACGACGAGATCGCCCGGCGCCTCTCCCTCAGCGTGAAGACGGTCGAGGTCCACCTCGCCCGCGTCTACCTGAAGCTCGGCGTGCGGAACCGCACCCAGGCGGTCGCGCTGACCCTGGCGCCCCGGATGGAGGCGCCTGTTCCCCCGCACGAGACGCCGGCACCGCTGCTGACTGGCTGAACGTCCTGGGCGGCGGACGATACCCAGTGATGCTACTGGCCGGTGGAGGTCACGCGCCGGCTGCTACCTGGCCCGGCCACGACGAAGCAGGCCGCGACCCATGCCGCGAGTGTGAAGGCCACACCGATCTCGATGGCGCTCCCGAGGTGAAGACCCCCGCGCGTGTGATCGTAGAGGACATCATCGACCTGGTGCAGCGAGACGGTCCGGGCGGCGATGAGCGTGAGCACGAGAAGCCCGAGGAGGACGACCGGGACCAGCCGCCGGTCAGCGCGCCAGGCGGCGCGCGCCGCGACTGCGGTCACGGTGAGGCCGGTCGCGGCGATTCCCGTGATGATGGCCGCCTGGAGTGGCCTGCGGCCTTCGTACCAGCCTTCTTCGCCGGCGGCAGCGCGGAAGGCGTTCGAGATCCGCTCACCGAGGTTGACGCTCTCGGCGAAGGCCACGGCGAGCGCCGTCAGCGCCACCGCGATGAGGATGACCTGGGCCGTCCGCCGCCCTGATGGCTGCCGGATGGCGCCGATGGTGCAGACAGCCGCTACGAAGACGTAGGCCGCAAGCCGCGTCGAATCCTGGAAGTCGTGCATGCTTCGCCCGGGCGGTTCGTTCGGTCAGGGGATGAGGCCCGCGGCCCGGGCACGTGCGACTACCTTCGCGCGCGAACCGACCTCGAGCTTGGTGAAGAGCGACTGCACGTGCGTCCGCACGGTGTTCGGCGAGACACACAGCTCATTCGCGATCTCGGCGTTGGAAAGACCGTCCGCGAGGAGCGTGAGCACCTCGTACTCGCGGGGCGTCAGGTGCTCGTTGCCCTGGATGGCGCCGACGGCAGCGCTGGCGAGCGCCCGGACGATCGACGAGGCGACGAACGATGGGCCATCGACCAGGGTCCGGACCGCGACCGAAAACTCCTCACTCGGCGAATCGACCGTCACCATGCTCCAGACGCCCCGGGCGAGACACATCTCGACGACGTGGGGCGCCGGCGACTGGCCGAATACCACCAGGCTGCGATCCGTGTCGGTGCATGCGACGAGGACATCGCCGGGGCTCAGGACCGTGTTCTGGTCTTCGCTCAGGGTGATGCTCGACCGCGGGCAGAGTTCGCGCAGCTGGGCTGCGATCAGGTGCCCCATGACGCCACTGGCAGACGCCCGCACTTCGAATGCCGACCGCGAGACCACGGCCGGACCATAGGCGATATGGTGCGGATCGGTGTGGCTCCGGCGGGCCGTAACCGCACGCGGCTCGCGCGTCCCGACGGGCTTCTCAACTGCCGCCGTGGCTGCGGCTCCTCGTGTTCCATGCATCACTCCGCTCCTCTCCGCTCCCGGCTACGGCACTCCTGGGCACCACTGGTGGGCGAAGCTTATCAGGGAAAACCCCTAATGTCTTCCCCCAAAGCGTAAGAAGGATCACAGACGCCAAAGCCCATCTGCTACCCCTTCAGCGCATATCCCGCGCCCCTGATGGAGGTCAGGAGGCGTGGGTCGCCGCCCGCGTTGCGCGCCTTCAGACGAATCCGGGCGATGACCGCTTTGAGGTATCCCCGGCTGATCGGATGTTCGGCGCCGTGGAGGTGGACTTCCAGCGCCTCGCGCGTGACGAGCCCGCCCCGCGCCCAGACTAGGTCGGACAGCACCTGGTACTCGACCTGGGAGAGGCCGACCTCGGTCGCCTTGCCCGAGAGCGCCGCGGGCGACTGGCGCAGGCCAAGTCCGCCGAAGACCGTGATTTGGGGCGGTGTCTCCTGCGCGACGCCGCGGAGTGCCCCGGCTGCGCGGATAGCACGGCGCACCGCCTGGCGGAGGCCCGTGATCCCGTCCGTCTCGAGCGCGACCCCTGTCGCTCCCGCCCGGGTGGCCGCTTCGGCATCAGCAGTGCCGGGCAGGACCGCGACGACGGGGAGCCCCTGGACCAGCGCAGCGTGGCGGACGACGCGCAGATCCTCCGCCGACGTATCGCCTACGATGACGGCGAGATCGGCATGGCTCGATGGGGGTGTGGGACCCGATGCTCGGCGCTGGGCAGGCGCGCGCTCCCGGACGAACACGCCCGCCTCGGCCAGCACCTGGAGCAGGAGCGTGCGGACG
>JBFWQJ010000345.1:0-2643 GCA_050249515.1 Dehalococcoidia bacterium
GTCTCAGTCCGTGTGTTGGCCACGGTGATCTCGCTCTCGTCTGATCGAGGGATGCTCGGTGGGGCGGGACGCCGAGGGCGCTAGGCCTTCGGCGTCGCCTCCACGAGCTCCTTCACCGCGTCGCCGGCAGCCTTGATCGCGGCAGCCTCGGAGTCGGAGACGGGGATCTCGTGGATCTTCTGGATGCCGCCCGCGCCCAGCGTCACCGGCACGCCGACGTAGCCGCCGGTCACGCCGAACTCGCCGTTCAGCAGCGCGCAGCAGGGCAGGATGCGCTTCTCGTCCAGCAGGATCGCGTCGACCATCTCGATCGTCGCGACGGCCGGGGCGACGAAGGCGCTGCCGGTCTTGAGCAGGTCCACGATCTCGGCGCCGCCGCGCATGGTGCGCTTCACCACCGCGTCCACCTGGTCCGCCGGGAGCAGCTGCGTCAGCGGCACGCCGCCCACGGTCGCGTTCGACACCAGCGGGACCATGGTCGCCTCGGTGTGGCCGCCGAGCACCCAGGCGCTGACGTCCTTCACGGACGCGCCGGTCTCCATGCTGATGAACGTGCGGTAGCGGCTGGAGTCCAGCATGCCGCCCTGGCCGACGACGCGGCTGGACGGGAAGCCGGAGGCCTCCAGCGCCACGTGGCACATCGCGTCCATCGGGTTGGCGAAGATGACGAGGACGGCGTTGGGGGAGTGCTTGGCGGCGTTGCCGACCACGCTGCGGACGATGCCGGCGTTGACGCTCAGCAGGTCCTCGCGCGTCATGCCCGGCTTGCGCGCCACGCCAGAGGTCACCAGGACCACGTCCGAGTTGGCCGTGTCAGCCCAGTCGTTCGTGCCCGTCACCTTGACCGAGGAGCGCGACCACGGGGTCGACTCCGCGATGTCGAGCGCCTTGCCCTGCGGCAGGCCCTCGACGATGTCGATGAGGACGATGTCCGCGTAGCCGCGGGCGCTGAGGATCTGAGCCATGGTGGCCCCGGTGTTGCCGGCGCCGACGATCGTGACCTTCTGTCGCAGGGGAGTCTCCCACTTCCCCGCGCCCCGCGACGGCGAACGTGCCGCCGGGGCGCGGTCTGTCTCTCTGATTCAGCGGTGGCGCGCCCGGGAGCGCGCCGCCGCGCTACTTCATCTTCTTCTGCAGGTTCTCGTCCAGGGCCGCCAGGAACTCCTGCGTCGTCAGCCACGGCTGGTCCGGACCAACGAGGAGCGCGAGGTCCTTCGTCATCTGGCCACCCTCGACGCTCTCCACGCAGACCTCCTCCAGCGCCTGGGCGAAGGCGGCGAGGTCCTTGTTGTCGTCCAGCTTCGCGCGGTGCGCGAGGCCCCGCGTCCACGCGAAGATCGAGGCGATCGGGTTGGTGGAGGTGGCGCGGCCGGCCTGGTGCTCGCGGTAGTGGCGCGTGACCGTGCCGTGGGCTGCCTCGGACTCCACCACGGAGCCGTCGGGCGTCACGAGGACGGACGACATCATGCCCAGCGAGCCGTAGCCCTGCGCGACGATGTCGGACTGGACGTCACCGTCGTAGTTCTTGCAGGCCCAGACGAAGCCGCCGTTCCACTTCAGGGCGGAGGCGACCATGTCGTCGATCAGCCGGTGCTCGTAGGTGAGCCCCTTCGCGTCGAACTGGGTCTTGAACTCGTTGAGGTACACCTCCTCGAAGATGTCCTTGAAGCGGCCGTCGTAGGCCTTCAGGATCGTGTTCTTCGTGGACATGTACAGCGGGTAGTTGCGCTGGATCGCGTAGTTGAAGCAGGAGCGGGCGAAGCCGTAGATGGACTCGTCCGTGTTGTACATGCCCATGGCGATGCCCGGGCCGTCGAACTTCATCACTTCCCAGGTCTTGGCCTCGCCGCCGCCGTCCGGGGTGAAGGTCATGGTGTACGTGCCCTTGCCGGGGATGAGCACGTCCGTCGCGCGGTACTGGTCGCCGTACGCGTGGCGGCCGATGACGATCGGCTGGGTCCAGCCGGGCACCAGGCGCGGGATGTTGGAGCAGACGATCGGCTCGCGGAAGACGGTGCCGCCGATGATGTTGCGGATCGTGCCGTTCGGCGACTTCCACATCGTCTTGAGCTTGAACTCCTCGACGCGGGCCTCGTCCGGGGTGATCGTGGCGCACTTCACGCCGACGCCGTGCTTCAGGATCGCGTTCGCGGCGTCCACCGTGACCTGGTCGTTGGTCGCGTCGCGGTGCTCCATGCCGAGGTCGTAGTACTCGAGCTTCACGTCGAGGTACGGGAGGATCAGGCGGTCCTTGATGAACCCCCAGATGATCCGCGTCATTTCGTCGCCGTCGAGCTCGACGACCGGGTTCTTGACAGCAATCTTGGCCATGATGGCTCCTTCGTGTGCCGGGCGGACGCGGCGTCCGCCGCTACGCAGGTGCGATCCTGGCCCTTTGATCACGCGCCACGCGCCCGCTCCGGAGGAACGACCGAGGTGGAGAGGTGGCGCTGCCGCGGCCCCCGTCCCGCGACTGCCTCGACCCCCCGAGGGGGAGGCGAGGCCCGTTGGGCCCGGGCGTGGGGCCAGTCTCTGCGGCGGGCGAAGTATAGCCTCCATGGGCCATAGCCGCAGAGCGATCCGGGGGCAGCCCGGGCATCCCCGGCGCTCCCAAAAATCTGCTTATAGCGGCATGTTCCCGTG
>JBFWQJ010000346.1:0-2633 GCA_050249515.1 Dehalococcoidia bacterium
ATTTCGAAGTCGTGGATCATCCCGGCGCCGTTGGTCGCCAGCGCGGACACGAAGCCGCGTTCCATCAGGTCGATCAGGACCGGCGACAGGCCCGTCTTCACCACGTGCGCCCCGAAGCCCCAGACGATCCCGCGCCCGGCTCGCCTGGCATCGAGCACCCGATCCACCACCGCGCGGAAGTCCGCGCCGGCCAGCAACCGCGGAAGGCTCGCCAGCAGCCCCGGCATTCCCGACCCGGGTGTGTACGGAGCCGCGAAGTCCTCCACCCTGACCTTGCTCTTCCGCTCCGCGAGGGGATAGGTCCGCACGCCGCTCAGGTCGAAGTCCTCGTAGGGAAATGGCATGGCAGTGCTCACATGATAAACATGGCGTCGCCGTAGCTGTAGAAGCGGTAGCGCCGGGCGACAGCCTCCCGGTACGCCGCCAGCACCGCCTCCCGCCCCGCGAACGCCGACACCAGCATCAGCAGTGACGATCGCGGCAGGTGGAAGTTCGTCACCAGGCCGGACACGATCCGGAACCGGTGGCCGGGTCGGATGAACAGATCGGTCTCCCCTCGACACGGCGCCACCCGCCCGTCCGCGCCCAGGGGCAGCGACTCGAGCGTCCGGGTCGTGGTCGTACCCACGGCGACCACCCGCCGCCCTTCCAGGAGCGCCGCCGAAAGCTCCGACGCGGCCGCCTCGCCGACCGTGTACCGTTCGGCCTCCATCCGGTGCTGCTCGACGTCGTCGACACGAACCGGCTGGAAGGTGCCGTAGCCCACGTGCAACGTGATCGCGGCGCGCCGCACGCCGCGTGCCTCGAGCGCCTCCAGCACGTCGGGCGTGAAGTGCAGGCCCGCGGTCGGGGCGGCAATGGACCCGCGGTCGCTCGCGAAGATCGTCTGATAGCGTTCCCGGTCGGAGGGCTCGTCGGGACGATGGATGTACGGGGGCAGCGGCATGTGCCCGATGCGGTCCACCGCGGCGGCCAGGGGGCTGCCGTCCGTCGTGCGAAGCCGGACCGTCCGGCGTCCATGGAAGTGGCGGCCGAGGATCTCTCCCTCGATGAGGACCCCGGCTCCGGACGGAAACTCCATCCGTGATCCTTCCCGCAGCCGTTGCCCCGGATGCACGAGGGCCGTCCACGTCCCTTCGGGAGACTCGCGGGCTGCCGGTTCCAGTTCCTGCACCAGCAGGCACTCGACGGCGCCCCCACCCGGAAGGCGACGGCCGAGCAGGCGCGCCGGAAACACGCGGGTGTCATTGATGACGAGCAGATCGCCCGGCGAGAGCAGGTCGGGCAGGTCCGCGAACGCGCGGTGCTGGACCGCACCCGTCGCCCGGTCCATCACGAGGAGGCGTGACGCACCACGCACGTCCGGGGGCGCCTGGGCGATCAGTTCGGCGGGCAGTTCGAAATCGAAGTCGGAGAGGTTCACGGGTGCCGCCGTCCAGTGTACGGGAGTGCACGGGACGGTGCGGGTGGGTTCGGCGGACGGGCAAAAAAATGGCCCGGGCACCCCTGGATGACATGCCCGGGCCGTCACGTTACTGGCCGAAGTGTGGGGGCGCGCCGCGAGCGGCCGCGCCCCCGGTTCCACCGGGGGGTGGTCAGTGCACGCGACTCTCGCGGTCGTCGCGCTGGTAGCGCCAGTCGTCCGCGAGAATGGACCACATCACCTGATCGTGATACTGGCCGTTGCGGTGGAAGGAGCGCCGGAGCACGCCTTCCTGGACGGCGCCCACCTTGCGGAGCGCGCCGTTGCCGCGGCCGTTGACGACGGCGGCGCGCGCTTCGAGCCGGTGCACGCCGACGATGTCGAACACGAAGTCGAGCACCAGCCGGGCGCCCACGGCGAACGCGCCGCTGCCCCAGTACGGCGAGCCGAGGGCGAAACCCCACTCGGCGGTGCCGAAGCCTGGCTCGAGGGTGCGCACCTGGAAGAGCCCCACCGCGGCCGTCTGGCCATCGGGCACGACCGCGAAGCAGACGTAGTTGCCGGCCTGGCGCTCGCGGTGCGTCCACGCGATGAACTGCTCGAAGCCTTCGACCGTGGTCGGAGGCGGCGAGATGAAGCGCGTTACCTCCTCGGTGCTGAGCATCGCCAGCAGGGAGGCGGCGTCCTCGGTCCGCAGCTCACGCAGGGTGAAGCCGCGGCCGGTGAGGACGGGCAGGCCGGACCGCCAGTCGGTCGACGTGACCGTGGACGGCGCCTGCAGGGGCGCGGGCATCGACACCGACGCGGGGGTGGCCATCGTGGCAGCGCGTGCCATCTCGGGCTGGAAGGGCATCTTCTCCATTACTGCACCCTCCCGGTGAGCACGGCGAGATTGCCGAAGCCCCACACGATGTTGTTGCCCCAGACGATGTTGTCGTCGCAGTTCCCCCAGACGATGTTGTCGCCGTCGCTCATGCCCCAGACGATGTTGTCATCGTCACTCATGCCCCAGACGATGTTGTCGCCGTCGCTGAAGGCGTCGGAGCAGTTGCCCCAGACGATGTTGTCCAGCCAGTCGTTGCCCCAGACGATGTTGTCCTGGTCGAACTTGCTGACATTGCCCCAGACAATGTTGTCGTCCCAGAAGCCCCAGACGATGGTGTCCGCCCAGAAGCCCCAGACGATGTTGTTCCCCCAGACGATGTTGTTG
>JBFWQJ010000347.1:0-2624 GCA_050249515.1 Dehalococcoidia bacterium
CAGTACTGGAGCCATACGTCAACCATAAGTTGACGATGCCGGTTCGTCAACCCGAAGTTGACGGCATCGGATCACGATAATGACGGCATGAACCCGTTCGCGGAGCCCAGCCCCCTGCCGTTCGGCTACCCGCCGCTCGACGCCATCCGCGAGGAGCACTTCCGGCCCGCGTTCACCGAGGCCATGGCCGCCCAGCGGGCCGAGGTGGACCACATCGCCGCGAACCCCGAGCCGGCGACGTTCGCCAACACCGTCGAGGCGCTGGAACGGTCCGGGACGATGCTGCGGCGGGTCTCGGCGGTGTTCTTCACCCTGGTCAGCTCGACGTCGACCCCCGGGATCCGCGCGATCGAGGCCGAGGTGGCCCCGCAGCTCGCCGCGCACCGGGACGCGATCGCGCTCGACCCCGCCCTCGTCGCCCGTCTGGACGACCTGCACGCCCGGCGCCACGAGCTGGCGCTGGACGACGAGTCGCTGCGCCTGCTGGAGGAGCGCCACCGCGCCGTCGTCCGCGCGGGCGCGCTGCTCGATCCCGCAGGCCAGGAGCGCCTGCGGGCGCTCAACGCGGAGCTCTCGACGCTGTCCACGGAGTTCGGCAACCGGCTGCTCGCCGAGGCCAACGAGTCGGCGGTGCTCGTCACGGACCCGGCGCGGCTGCACGGCCTGCCGGCCGACGCGGTGGCGGCCGCCGCCCGGGCCGCCACCGAGCGCGGCCACGAGGGTGCCTGGCTCCTGCCGATGGTGCTGCCGACGGGCCAGCCCGTGCTCGCCTCGCTCACCGACCGCGCGCTGCGCGAGGAGGTCCACCGCGCCTCGATCGCCCGCAACTCCCGCGGCAACGACCACGACACCCGCGAGATCGTCCGCCGGATGACGAGCCTGCGTGCCGAGCGGGCGGCCCTGCTCGGGCACCCGCACCACGCGTCGTGGGTGGCCGAGGACAGCACGGCCGCGACGACCGACCGCATCGACGACCTGCTCGCCCGCCTCGTCGGGCCCGCCGTCCGCAACGCCCGCGCCGAGGACGAGGAGCTCGCCGCCGCGGCCGGGCACCCCGTCGCGGCCTGGGACCGCGCCTTCTACGCCGAGCGCGTGCGCCGCGCCCGCTTCGACGTGGACGCCGAGGTGCTGCGGCCCTTCCTCGAGCTGGAGCAGGTGCTGCACGACGGCGTGTTCTTCGCCGCGCACCGCCTCTACGGCCTGGAGTTCACCGGGCGCCACGACCTGCCCACCCACCACCCGGACGTGCACGTCTTCGACGTGACCGACGCAGGCGGCGAGCCGGTGGGGCTCTTCGTCGCGGATCTCTTCGCCCGCGAGTCCAAGCGGGGCGGGGCGTGGATGAACAGCTTCGTGGGCCAGTCCCGGCTGCTCGGCACCCGGCCCGTCGTGCTCAACACCCTCAACCTCAACCGTCCGGAGGAGGGTCCGGTCCTGCTCACCCTGGACGAGGTGCGGACGATGTTCCACGAGTTCGGCCACGCGCTGCACGGGCTGCTCTCCGACGTCACCTACCCCTCGTTCTCCGGGACGTCCGTGCCGCGCGACTTCGTGGAGTTCCCCTCGCAGGTCAACGAGATGTGGATGCTGCATCCCGAGGTTCTCGCCCACTACGCCCGCCACCACGAGACCGGCGAGCCGATCCCGGACGACCTGGTGGCCAAGCTGGAGGAGAGCCGGCACTTCGGCGAGGGGTTCGCCACCACCGAGTACCTCGCCGCATCCCTGCTCGACCAGGCCTGGCACCGGCGCGCGCCGGGCGCGGAGATCGAGGACGTCGAGCGGTTCGAGGCGGACGCGCTGGCCGCGGCGGGCTGCGGGAGCGAGGCCGTGCCGACGGCCCCACCGCGCTACCGCAGCGCCTACTTCAACCACGTCTTCGGCGGGGGTTACAGCGCGGGCTACTACTCCTACATCTGGGCGGAGGTTCTCGACGCCGACGCCGTGGAGTGGTTCGTCGAGCGTGGCGGGCTGCGCCGGGAGAACGGGGAGGTGTTCCGCCGCGAACTGCTCGCGCGGGGCGGCTCGGTCGACCCGATGTCGGCCTACCGGACGTTCCGGGGCCGCGATCCGCGGATCGAGCCGCTGCTGGCGCGGCGCGGGCTCGTCTGATCCCCGCCCTGATCCCCGCGCGAACGGCACGTACGGGAAAACCTGGCTCCAGTACGTGCCGTTCGCGGGGCACACCGCGGGGTATGCCGGGGAGCCCGTCCCGCCCGATGGGGAGCGCCGGGCGGGACGGGCGCGCTCAGGGGCCCGCCGGGGCCGCCCGTTCCCCGAGCATCCCCGGGGTGGGCGTGACCAGGTCGGCGACCGGGCGCGGGAAGCCGGGTGCGACCGGCTCGGGGGCCGTGGTCCCCGCAGAGAGACCTGCGGCCAACGCTGCGACCACGGCGAGCCCGGCGAGGCCGAGCGCCAGCAGGACGACGCCACCCGGAGTCGCCGCGGCCGTAGGCCGCAACACCGGTCCGGACGCCTGTCGCATGGCGTGGAAAGTTAGGGCTGAACCGCTCCAGGTGGGGGAATTCTGAGAAGGCTCACGCTCGGTGAACGGTCAGGGGTCGATCCCACGCGCCGAAACGCGGCCTGTCCGGCCGGTTCGGCGGCAGTCCTGCTCCGATCGG
>JBFWQJ010000348.1:0-2621 GCA_050249515.1 Dehalococcoidia bacterium
ATCTCCACCGTGGATTTCTCGGTCTCGATCTCGGCGATGATCTCGCCGCGCGCGACCCGATCGCCCACCTGGCGCGTCCATGCCGCGATCCGGCCGTTCTCCATGTCGTAGCCGAGCCTCGGCATTTCGATCGCGATACGTGCCATCAGGGCCTCCGTGTCCAGGACGGGTCCGATCGTCCAGCTTGTATACGATACCGGGCCGATCCGTGCGTGGGAAGCGGGCGCCTGTGCGGCTTCCGCCTGGGTCAGGCGAGCGGCGCAGCACCGTCTTCGGTCACCGGTGCGTGGTCCGGGGCAGAGCGCAGCTGGAGGATCGTCGCTCCGGCGAGCACCAGCACCCCGCCGACGCCCTGGAGCGGGACGAGCGCCTCACCAAGCCACAGCGCGGCGAGCACCGCCCCGATGACCGGCTCAGCCAGCATCAGGATCCCCGTCCGGGTGCCGCCCAGCAGGCGGATCGAGGTCAGGAACAGGATCGACGAGATCCCCGCCGAGGCGACGCCCGCGAGCAGGAGGACCGGCCACGGGTCGAGCGACGCAAGCGGCACGAGCAGGGCATCCCACTGCCCGGCCAGGGGCGCCAGGACAAGCGCACCCACGGCAGAGGTTCCCAGGATGAGGACGATCGACGTATCGGCGGGCACACTCCGGTAGCCGGTCCGGCTCACCGTGATGAACACCACCTGGCTTGCCGCCGCGCTGAGGGCCAGGAGGACACCCAGCGGCTCCACGCCCTCGCCGCCGTCCGGGCCGAGGCCTCCCGCGAGGACCAGCACCACACCCCCCGATGCGAGTCCCAGGGAGGCCGCCCGCAGTGGCGTGAGCCGTTCGCGGCCCAGCAGCACGTCGACCGTGGCGACGCCCGCCGGGTAGGTGTAGAAGAGGATGAGGGCGAGGGCGATCGGGATGCGCTCATAGGCGGTGAAGATGGCGGCGTTGAGCGTGAGGCCCATGACCGCCGCCACGGCCAGGCTGATCCTCGAGTGGCGGTCCAGGCCCGCCAGCGCTGCCCTGGATGCCCCGAGCCCGCCCCGGAGGGCAACGCCGACAGCGAGTGCGACCGCCCCGAGCATCGCGCGCCACATCGTGAACGCGATCCCGTCCACGCCGGCCTCCGTCGCGAACCGGGCAAACGGCCCGAGCATCGCAAACAGGCATGCGGCAACGAGGGCGCTCGCGGTCCCGACGACCGCGGCGCGGCCGGCAGTGCTCACCGCGGCAGGACGACCCCGAGCTCACGCGCGGCCGCCGCAGCGAGGATCGCCGTCCCGAACACCACGTCCGCAAGGCCCGTGCCGAGGTGGCTGACGAGCACCCGCCCGGCGGGGCGCGGGACCCCGTCGAGGACCTCGCCGAGCATGGCGTGGGGCTCCGGGTACCCGTCGAAGTTGCCCGCCTCGCGGTTGGCGAGGAACTGGTCCCGGTGGTCGGTCAGGAACAGCGAGGCCTCCAGTGCCACCGCGGCGGAGACGTACGTGGCGTAGTCCACGGGGATCACAAGCGCATCGGATGCCAGCCAGTCGGGGCCGAGCACCTGCCCGTCCGACGCAGGGGCGAACGACGCGGCCGTGAGCACCAGGTCCGCATCCCGGACGGCGTCCCGGGCGGTGGCCGCCACCTCGACCCGGCCGATCCCCGGGACCATCGCCGCCGCCGTGACGAGGCTGCGCGCCCGCTCCTCGTCGCGATCGTGGACCCGCAGCTGCACACCCGGCAGGAGGTTTCCCAGCACCGGGACGTGGCTGTGCCCCTGCACTCCTGCGCCGATGAGCCCCGCCCGGACCAGCCGACCGGCGACCGCCGGCATGAACCGGGCAATCGCCACGCCGGAGACGGCCGCGGTGCGCTGGGCCGTGATGGGCCCAGCATCCAGGATCGCGACCGGGACGCCGGTCCGCGGGTCGCTCAGGACCACCAGGCCGTGGATGCCCGGCAGGCCGCGTGCGTTGTTGGCAGGCATGCCCAGGACCCACTTCATGCCCAGCCGGTCGTCGCCACCATCGGGTGCCGTGCCGGGCAGGAAGGCCGGCATCGCGTGGGCGAAGGCCCCGCTGCCCCGGGGATGGACGCCGATCTTCGGCGGCAGCTCGGCCGCGCCCGCGAGCCCCCGCAGGGTCTCCTCCGCGAGCAGCAGGCGCTCCGGCAGCGAGGGCATGGCCGCCGTCACATCGGCGGCGGTGAGGTAGCGCAGCGGCGGCAGGTCGATCACGACACGGGAGTGTAGGACGCTCTCCGCACCGCGGACCGCTCGCGGCGCACGAGGCGGGCGTAGGATCGCGCCATGGATATCGCAACCAGCCTGGAGAACCTCAAGCTGGAGCAGGACGCCATCGTCCTGTACGACGCCCTGGCGGGCATGGAGCGGGACCCCCGGCGTGCCGAGGCCTTCCGGACGATCGCCGCGAACGAACGGCGACATGCGGGCATCTGGGCGGACCGCCTGCGCGAGCTGGGGGCCACGGTCCCGCCACCCGGACCGCCGCGAGCCCGGGTGCGATTCATCATCCTCGTGGCGCGCGTGTTCGGAACGCGTGCCGTGGCGGACCTCGTGCGGGCGCTGGAGGGCGACGAGGAGGCGATCTACGAGGGCCAGGCGGCATCCGCGCAGGTCGCTTCCAT
>JBFWQJ010000349.1:0-2606 GCA_050249515.1 Dehalococcoidia bacterium
CGATGGTCTCGCTGCGCCGCCGCACGAAGACGGCCGTCGCCGCCTCCGGCATCGGCAGCCCGCCGCCGGGACGCACGTCGCTCTGGAGCAGCCGCAGCATCACCGCCATCGGCCGCGCCGCGAAGTCCTCGCGGAACCACCGCATCGAGGCGGCGCGCGCGGCGACCAGCGACAGCAGCGCGACCGCGTTCCCGTTGGGCGAGGTGAGCGTGCCGCGGTACACCGCCGCGGCGTCCGCGACGCCGGGGAGCGCGCGCACCTCGGGCAGGCCGCGCACCTCCACCTCGCGGTCCGGACGGTCGATCTGCGCGCGCGCGCCGACGCCGGACTCGTAGCGGGCGCGCTCGTCGAGCGAGCGGCCGACGGTCGGGCCGTACGAGGCGGCGAACGTGCCCACCGAGACGGACATGACGAGCAGCAGCATGAGCCGCGCGTAGGAGGCCGGCGAGCGCCCCGCGCGGCGCAGTCCGATCGCGACGGCCGTGCCGCGGAAGAGCAGCAGCAGCGCGACGCCGAGGCGCACCAGCGGCGGGTAGAACCGCAGCATCATCAACGCGACCGCCACGGTGATCACCAGCGGGGAGAGCAGCAGCATGGGGTCCGTCGACCAGCCGCCCACGGAGCCGGGGTCGAACACGGTGCCGCGCTGCCGCAGCTGCCACAGCAGGAACGCCGCGAGCGCGACGAAGCCGAAGTCGAGGTAGTAGCGCTGCACGAGGCCGCGGCCGGCGGGCCGCGCCTCCTCGCGTCGCACGCTGAGGATGCCCTTCCGCGCGACCACCAGCGACGGGAGCAGGATCGCCACCAGGGCCAGCGCCGCGCCGACGGCGCCCAGCAGCGACGCCTCCGGTGTGACGCGCGCCTCCAGCGGCGCGCCGCCCGTGATCGCGGCGAAGGTCGGCGTGCGCCCGATCAGCGCGACGATCCGCGCGGCGAGCCACGGCCCGAGGACGGCGGCCGGCAGCGCGAGCATCGCGCCCTCTACGACGTGCAGCCCGACGAGCTGCGAGGTCGTCGCGCCGCGGCTGCGCAGCACGCCGATCTCCTCGGCCTGCCGGTCCAGCAGCATCGCCATCACCATGACCACGTAGTAGAGGACGATGCCGACGACCTGCAGCAGGATCAGCAGCAGCGGGATCTGCGAGAACGTCTGCGCGTTGCGGAAGCCCTCCAGCACGTCGAGCATCGTGAGCGTGGCGGGCGCGAGCAGGCCGAGGCGCTCACCGACGTCCGCCTTCCACGCCGTGAGGTCGTCGATCGCGCGCGGCACGTCCGCGAGGTCGAGGTCGCGCGCGTCCAGCACGAGGCCCACGCGATGCCGCGTCGCCAGCTCCGGCATGCGCGCCGCAAACGCGCCGTAGAACTGCTCGCGCGTCGTCAGCAGCGACATCGCGCGCTCCTCGGCGCTCGCGAAGTTCGCGGCGGTCTCCGTGGGGTCGAGGCCGGAGACGCGGTCGGCGGACGGCAGGTCCGGCACGCGCCAGCCGCCGCTGAACTGCTGCCAGCGCAGATCGGCGGCATCCTTCGGGCGGACGAATCCGACGATGGTCGCGGTCGCGCTGATCGAGGCGAACGTGGTGGGCCGACACTGCACCTCGTCGCGTGCGGTAGCGGCGTCCTGTGAGGGCGGCACCTTCACGCAGTCATCGAGCGTGGGCCCGCCGAGGCGCACCGTGTCGCCAAGCTTCGCGTGGCGCTGGAAGCCATCCGGCAGCACCACCTCCAGCCCGGCCGCCGGCGCGCCGGGCAGCCGGCCCTCCGTCACCTCGACGTGCCGCTCCACGTCCGTGACGGTGGCGACGTAGGCGAACCAGGGCTGCCGCAGGGGCTCAGGCGCGCGAGTGGTGACGGCCGTGGGACGCGGCGGCGCGGACGCCTCGTGCCCCACGAACGTGAGCGCGAGCCGGGGCGACCGGTCCTCCGTGACGATCGTGCCGAGCCAGCCGACGCGCGCCTCCGCGATGCGCTCCAACGCCTCGCGGCGGGCGCGGTCCACCGGATCGCCGAGGAGGAGCCGGCCGACCTCGATGTAACCGACGCGGTCGGCGGGGCGCGGGAGCTGACGGTCGAGGCGGAAGTGCAGCCCCAGGTCGGTCATCGCGGCGGCGTACACCGGCGTCGCCGCGAGCAGCGTGGCGGCGACGAGCACGCCCACGGCGGCGACGAGCATGAGCCGCCAGTTCGCCGCGAGGCGCTGCAGGGCGAAGCGCCACCCCGCGAACAGCTCACCCACGCGCGACCTCCGGCGGATCGACCTCGGCGCTCGACTCGGCGGCGAGTGTAGCGGAAAGTCGCCTGCGGCCGGGGCACGGGGTAGCATGGGGCGACGCGTGGCGAAGGGATGATCGATGGGCGACTCCGGGGGCCGACAGACCCTGCGGCTGGCGATCGGCGCGGCCCTGGCCGGCTTCGCGTGGGCCTACCTGCGCCACCGCTCGCACCCGCGGCGCACGGGCCTCGCGCTCACGCAGGCCGCGGAGTGGTTCGTCGCCTGCGGCGGAGCGGCGACGCTGGTCGACCTGCTGCGCGACGGCCTGGAGGCCGAGGACGAGCTGACGGAGCGCGTCACGCATGCCACGCAGACGGTGACGGAGCGGGCCGGGTAG
>JBFWQJ010000350.1:0-2592 GCA_050249515.1 Dehalococcoidia bacterium
AGCGGCCCCCGGCTCAGCTCCTCGACCATCCGCCGTCGGGTCGGCTCCGCGAGCGCCTGCAGCACGGTGTCGACGGACGAATGGTTAAGCATTGACTTAAGTATTGCGACTCGATGCGCCCGCGTCAAGCACGAGCCGACGGGACTACCTGAACGTCGCGCGGACCGCCTCGAGGCCGGCACGGGCACGCGCGGCCTGTGTGCGCAGCACCTCCGCCACCGGCAGCGTCGCCGCCTCGCCGAGCGCGAACGGGCGGTCGAGGTGCGCGGCGTGGGCCAGCAGGGCGGCGTGGGCGCGCTCCCCGCTCTCCGCGAGGTGCGCCCGGAGCGGGGCGAGGCGCACGCGCTGGACGCGGTGCATCGCCTCGCCGCGGAGACGGCGGGCCTCCGCTGCGCTCCATGCCTCGACGCCCCGCGCGGCGTGCTCCAGCAGCGCGATCAGGACGGCGTCGTCCGCGGCGTGGTGCGCCGCCTCGTGCTGCACCGTCCACCCGGCGCGCGCCGGCCCGTCCGCCGACCCGTCCACAGGCCCGGCGAGCATTCGCGCCAGCCACAACTCCGGGATGCCCTCCAGTGCATCGACCAGTCCGGTGCGCACGGCGACCAGCTCGCCGGCGAGGACGTCCAGGTGTGGGTGCGAGGGCGAGGCGGGGGCGCCGGTCATGCGACGAGTATCGGTGTGCGCGGGCGCACGTGTCGCGTCGCGCGCTCTGCTATCCTCGGCCCCCCACTGCAATCGGAGGGTGACGCGTGCAGGAACTGCGCAACGAGGGACGGGGCGACGGCGAGTTGGCGGCGGCGGTACGGGCGGCGGCGGACCGCATCCGCGCCAACGTCGGCCGGGTGATCGTCGGCGCGGACGAGACGGTCAACCTCGTGCTGGTCGCGCTGCTGGCGGGCGGTCACGCGCTGCTGGAGGACGTCCCCGGCACCGGCAAGACCACGATGGCGCGCGCGTTCGCCGCGAGCATCGGCGGGACGTTCCGGCGCATCCAGTTCACGCCCGACCTGATGCCCAGCGACGTGCTGGGCATCAACTACTACTCGCAGAAGAGCGGCGAGTTCGAGTTCCGTCCCGGCCCGCTGGTCGCGAACGTGGTCCTTGCCGACGAGGTGAACCGCGCCACGCCGCGCACCCAGTCCGCGCTGCTGGAGGCGATGGAGGAGCGCACGATCACCGTGGACGGTGAGACGCGCCCGCTGCCGCGCCCGTTCGTCGTCCTCGCGACCCAGAACCCCGTGGAGCTGGAGGGCACCTTTCCCCTGCCGGAGGCGCAGCTCGACCGCTTCCTGCTCCGCCTGCAGGTCGGCTACCCCGACCCCGAGGGTGAGCTGGCGATCCTGCGCCGCTTCGAGGACGCCTCGCCGCTGCAGGAGCTGCAGCCCGTCGTCGCCGCCGAGGAACTCGTGGCGCTGTCCGCGCGGCTCCCCGGCGTGCACGTGGAGGACGCCGTCGCGCGCTACGCCGTCGCGCTCGTCCGGGCCACGCGCGACCACGCCGCGTTCGACCTCGGCGCCTCGCCGCGCGCCACGCTCGCGCTGTTCCGTGCGGCGCGCGCCTACGCCGCGATCGACGGGCGCGACTACGTGCGACCGGACGACCTGAAGGCGCTGGCGCACCCCGTGCTCGGCCACCGGCTGCTGCTCTCCAGCAACACCCGCCTCCGCGGCCGCACCGCGGACGACGTGCTGGACGAAATCCTCGCCGAGGTGCCGGTGCCCGTCGCCGACGCCGTCTAGGCGGATCGAGGGCCTCGATGCGATCGCTGGTCGCGGATGCCTGGATCCTCGCATCGGTCCTGCTCGCCGGGATCGGCTTCGCGGCGGGCTCCGTCACGCTGATCGTGATCGGCGCGCTCATCTTCTGCTCGGGCGGCGTCGCGCGGCTGTGGTCGCGCATCTCGCTGGAGCAGGTCGTGTACCGCCGCACGCTCTCCGAGCACCGCGTCTTCGTGGGCGAGACGGTGGAGGCGACGCTGATCCTCGAGAATCGCAAGACGCTGCCGGTGCCGTGGATGGAGATGCGCGAGACGCTGCCGCGCGGCATGCCGGCGGTCAGGGTGCGCACGTCGCCGGGGTCCGTGCCGGGGTCGCAGGTGCTGGAGCGCGCCACCTCGCTCGGGCGGCAGGATCACCTGGAGTGGCCCATCACGCTGCAGGCGGTGCGGCGCGGCTACTACCGCGTGGGCCCGACGCGCCTGAAGTCCGGCGACATCTTCGGCTTCTTCGAGCGCGAGGAGGAGGTCGGCCGGCCGGTGGACGGCATCACGGTGTACCCGCTCACCTACGCGCTCCCCGACCTCGGCCTCGACAGCGCGCGCCCCTTCGGCGACTACCGCGGCGGCAGCCGCATCCACGAGGACCCCAGCCGCGTGATCGGCGTGCGCGACTACATGCCGGGCGACCCGATGAAGCGCATCGACTGGCCCGCCACCGCGCGCGTCGGCCGGCTGCAGTCCCGCCTGTTCGAGCCGAGCCGCGAGCAGTCCGTGATCGTCGCGCTGAACATCCCCACCTTCGAGCAGACCTGGCAGGGCTCCGACCCCGTGCTGCTGGAGCGGGGCGTCGCCGTCGCCGCCTCCATCGCGCGGTG
>JBFWQJ010000351.1:0-2583 GCA_050249515.1 Dehalococcoidia bacterium
CGCGAGGCGTCTCGGCGGCACGGGGAATTGCCGCGGGCGCCTCGCACAGGTCCGCGAAGCAGAGGCGGCAGCGCGCGTCGCCCGGAGCGCTCACGTGGCCGCATCGCGGACACGTCCGGGCGGCGGGGGGCGCACTGGACGCCTGTCGATCCTCGTCACCGGTCCCGGTCACGCGTCCCTCGGTCCCCGCGCGGCGCAGTCACGCCGCGACGCCGAGGGTACCGCCCCGCGCCGTCCCGCGCTCGCCGTGAGTCGCGGGCTACGGCGTGCGGTCGATGCCGTCGCGGACCGCGCCGCGCGGCGTGTCCACGGCGGGGTTGCCGCCCGGCGCGCTGCCGGGCCCGGGCTCGCGCTGGCGTTCCTCGGCCTCTGCGCGCACGTCGGGCTGCCACTCGTCGGCGATCTCGCCGCGCCACGCGCCCGTCGCCGCCGGACGTGACTCGATGAAGTCCTTGAAGCGCTCCAGGTCGCCCTCGACCTGCCGTCCGATGAACCCGAGCGCGTCGGCCACCGTCTCGGCCGCTCCGTCCAACTCGTACTCCATCTGGAGCGTGAGCTTCGTGCGGTCCATGTCCCAGCGCTCGAAGAACACCGCGCCGTTGATCGGCTTGCCGCTGGTGGAGTGCCAGCGGATGCGCGCGTCCGCGAGCTGCTGGTCGATCTCCGCGTCCCATTCGCGCTCCGAGCCGAGGACCTGCGCGCGCCAGTGGAGGTGGCGATCGTCCAACTGGCGCACCTCCGTCACGCCTTCCATGAAGCGGGGGAACTCCTCGAACTGCGTCCACTGGTCGTAGACCTGCTCGATCGGCGCCTCCACCACGGTGTCACGTTCGATTGAGTGCATCAGGCGATCCCTTCCCACGCCTCGCACGCTACGCGGAGGGCGGTGCAGGACGGGTTGCACGCCCTCGCGGCGCGCGCACGGCGGCATCGCAAGCCGTGGGATGGAGAGGTCGCGTTAGTTCGACCGGACGAGCGTGACGGCGACGGCCGGCCCGAGGCCCCCGGGGAAGGCGGCCACGAACTCATCGCGCAGGAACGCGGGGCCGCCCGCGATCAGCAGGCGGAAGGCCCCGCCGGCGTCCTGTACCCAGACCCCCGTGCCCCCCACGCCGCGCACCGCCGCCTCCAGTGTCTCGACGTCGCCGCCCCGGTACACCGCGAACGCCTGCCCGCTCGCGCCGAAGACGGGCGGGGCGGCGAACGCGCCGCTCGAGGCGCCCGGGACCACGGGGACGGTCCCGCGACGCACGACGGCGAAGAGCGTGAAGTGCAGCGCCTCCGCGGAGAGGCGGACCGAGCCGTCCGCCTCGATGGTCACGCGTGTCGGGAGTTCACTCCACGTGCTGCCGTCCCAGAACACGATCACGTACGAATCCGGCGACGCGCTCACGTCCGTGCTGCCGGCGGGGAGTACCACCTCGATCTGCGCGGGCTGATCGAACGTCCCGGTCACCGGCACGCCGCGCGCGTCCAGGGCGAGTGCGGAGATCGCGGCGATGATCCGCCCGTCGCTCGGCGGCGGCGCCTGCGTCAGCAGCGCGGACACGTCGGCGAGCGAACGCACGCTGATCGAGGCCGCCCCGGGGATCGCGGCGGGCGGCACCGTCACGGACACCTGCCCCACGCGCACCCCGCCCTCCGCCGCCACCACCGCGGGTGCGGCCACGATCGTGGGCGTGTCGGCGCCCTGCAGCACAACGCTCTCCGCGCCCGGCAGCGCCGGGACCGGCGCACCCAGGCCGTCGTTCACCGGCTCCCCCAGCGGGGGCAGCGTCTCCGTGGTGTCGTCCGAGGGTGGGGACTCCTCGATCAGCGTCGCGCTCAGCGTCGGTTGCGTGAGCGTGTACAGCGCGACGTCCGCGCCGCCGATCGTGAGCCCCGTCACCGTGACCGGGATGCCCGAGCCGGCGTTCGGCGAGGCGAACTGGCCGACCGCCCCCGAGGTGTCGAGGGTCACGACGTCGCCCGGCTTCACGCCCACGAGCGTCGCTCCGCTCACATCGAGCCGCGCGTTCGTGCTCCCGTCGGTCGCGCGGGACTCGACGGTGATGCCGCTGACGGTGAGCGCCTTGGGCGTCGCCGTGGTGCTGCTATTCACCGGCGTCGCCGCCAGGTAGTTCGCGTCGCCGGCCTGCGCGTACTGCACGCCGCAGGCCACCGAGGCGCTCGTCATCGTGACCAGCAGGCTGTCACTTCCCGCCCCGCTGCACCCCCCGCTCGTCGTGATCGCCACCGCGAGCGTGGAGGAGGCGCCCGCCGTGACGGTGAATGTTGTGGAGTACGCCGCGGAGGCCGGCGCGGCGGCGGTCGGGGTGATCGTCTGCGCGGCCTTCTGCGCCGTGGTGCTGCTCGTCAGCTCGGTCGCCGCGGGATACACGGCATCGCCGGGCTGGTTGTAGTGCACGGTGCACGAGGTGGTGCCGCTGGTCATCGTCACCGTGGCGGAGCCCGCGCCGCCGCCGGAGCAGCCGCCGCTCGTCGTGATCGCGACGACGAGGCTGGACGTGGACACGCCGGCCACCGGGAACGTGTCGCCGAACGTCGCGCTCGCCGGCGCGGGCGTCGTCGAGGACAGCGCCT
>JBFWQJ010000352.1:0-2582 GCA_050249515.1 Dehalococcoidia bacterium
CGGCGCACCGGAAGGCCCCGGCGGCTACGCCCGCGCCCGGGGCGTCCGCGCCGCGGGGCGAAACGACGCCGCCGGCGTCCGCCAGCACGGCGGCGTGCAGGGCGATCGTCGCCTCAGTGTCGAAGGAGCCGTCGCCGCGTGCCGGGACGGCGTTCGCGATCAGCGGTCCGGCGAGGCCGGTGTGGCGGCAGTCCGTGAGCACTTCCGCGATCAGCACGGGCGAGGCGGCGTCGATCAGCAGCGGCACGCCGGGCAGGGCGTCCCACGCCAGGCGGGCGCACCAGCCGTAGTCCGCGGCCTCCGCCTGTGCGCCGCCGTTGACGTCGATCGCGAGTGCCCCCGCCTCGACCTGGCGCAGCACGCAGGCGAGCACGGCCTCGCGGTCGCGGGCGCGGACGGCGGGATGCAGCCGGGGATGGCTCAGCTCCAGCGATTGGCCGATGAGCGTGAGCGCCGGGGCCATCGGCTAGAGGATCTCCGGCAGGCCTTCGCGACGGGCCCGCCACCGACGGACCAGCGAGACGGCCCGCGCCGCCCGCGCCACGCTCGGGTAGACGGCCACGCCGCGTTCGTAGCACGCCTGCAGGAACACCTCCGTGCCGGGCGGGGGCGCACCCCGGTCGCGCGTGATCACGACGAACGCGGTGCCGGTCTGCCGCTGCAGGCGCTCCAGCATCTGCGCGTTCTCCCGCGCCGCCTCGTTCGCCTGCCGCTCGATCTCCTCGAGGCTCGTGCCCGGCTCGGCGGGGCGGTTCCCCATGGGCCCGTTGAAGATCGGGTTCACGAACACGGCGTCGATCACGTCGGCCTCAGCGACGATCTTGAGCAGGCGCTCCATCTCGTCCGCCTTGCGCGTCATCGTGTCGATCGGGTTGTTCACGCTCGTCCCGGCGACCGGGATGAACTCGTGCATCGCGTCCTGCGAGGCCTGCGGCATCTGCGGGACGTCGAGGCCCTCGAGCGCGATCGCGTCGGAGGCGAGGACGCCGTAGCCGCCGCCGATGCTGACGAGTGCGACACCGGTGCCGCGTACGCGCCGGACGGAGGTGTTGCACGCGACGACCAGGTCGTGCAGCTCGTCCATGTCGTGCGCGCGCACCGCGCCCGCCTGCCGCGCCATCGCGTCGAAGATCTCGATCGAGCCGGCGAGCGAGCCGGTGTGCGAATGGGCTGCACGCGCCCCGGCGCTGGTCAGGCCGCCCTTCAGCAGGATCACCGGCTTCACGGCGGCGCAGCGCTTCACTGCCTCGAAGAAGCGGCGGCCGTCCTGCACGCCCTCGATGTACGCGGTCACGACCTCGGTCTGCTCGTCCGCCATCGCGTAGTCGAAGAAGTCGTAGGAGCGCAGGTCCGCGCCGTTGCCGAAGGAGACGACCTTCGAGAAGCGCACCCCGCGCCGCGCGAGGCTCTGGACGACGTCCCCGGCGTTCGCGCCCGACTGCGAGATCAGCATCACGTTGCCGGGTTCGCGCGGGAACCCGTTCATGAACGCCAGCCCGTTCTCCGGGACGTACAGCCCCATGCAGTTGGGGCCGATGGTGCGGATGCCGGCGGCGCGGAGGCGCTCGATCATCTCGTGCTCGAGCTTCGCCATCTCCGGGTCGCCGGTCTCCGAGAAGCCCGCGGTGAAGAAGTGCAGCGAGCGCACGCGCTTCTGGATCACCTGGTCCACGAGGCCGGGGACGGCGCGCGCCGGGACGAGCGAGATGACGTGGTCGACCGGGTCCGGGGTGTCGAGGAGCGTCGGGTAGCACTTCAGGCCCTCGACCTCCTCCATCTTCGGGTTCACCGGGTAGAGCGCGTGCCGCTCGTGGAACTTCTGCTCCAGCAGGGAGGTGAGGAAGCCCCAGCCGCCGCCCCCGGCCGCCCCGGTGGACGGCACGCCGACGAGCGCGACGGCGCGAGGGTGGAAGATCGGGTCGAGCGGGTGGGTGGACATCGGCGGCCTCTCGGTGACGGGGGACGCGGGGATTGTAGGAGGCGCCCCCCGCGGCGACGCAATCACGAGATCGGTCAGCCCTCCATCGGCCCGGCGGCGACGCGGTACTGCTCCGGCACGTTGCCCTCCTTCGCCACCCGCGCCACCAACTCCGCCACGCGCTCCACCTCCGCCTCCGTGTTGTAGACGTGCATGGAGAGGCGCACGGAGCCGACCTGCTTCACGGAACGGCACACCACGTTCGCCTCGCCCGCGAGGTAGCCCACGAGGAACGCGGGGTCGACGCCGGGCACGGCGAAGAAGAACAGCCCGCTCCGCGTCGCCTCGGTGCGGCCGCCGGTGATCTCGACGCCGGGGATGCCGCCGATGCGGTCCTCGGCGACCTTCGTCAGCGCGCGCACACGGTCCCAGACGGCGTCCGGCCCGGACTCCAGGTACTGCTCGACGGCGACGAGGGTGCCCGCGACCACCGGCGTGGAGTTGGTGGAGACCTCGAACTTGGTGACGTCCGCCTGCTTCGCCTCGAAGTGCCCGGCGAAGTCGTAGGAGGCCGCCGCGCGCCCGCTGACCTTGACCGGATCGAGGTCGGCGATGCGGTCGCGGCGGACGTAGAGCATGCCCAGCCCCTCGGGTCCGCAGAGCC
>JBFWQJ010000353.1:0-2558 GCA_050249515.1 Dehalococcoidia bacterium
TGGATGGCCACCAGCACCTGCAACACGCGCAGCCAGCGGCGGATGCCGCCGTACTCGCGCCCCGTCTGCGCGTCGATCCGCGTGTCCTCGGCGATGGTGAACAGCCCGAGGATCAGCGAGCGGTCTTCGAACATGTTGAAGAAGCGCTGCATCGGCGTGGCCGGGGCCACGGCTTCCTTCAGCGCGGCGCCGTTCTCGGCGGCGCGCGCCGCGCGCTCCTCGGCGGCCTGCACCTCGCGCCGCTCGGCGGTGCCGGGGGCGTGCGCGCCGTCGGCGCCGAACTCGTACAGGAAGGAGCCGAACTCCATGCGCCCGGTCTGGTGCGTGGTGAAGACCTTGTAGACCTGGAAGTTCGCTTCCTGCTCCTCGAACGTCGCGACGTGCGGCGGGAGGTAGATCGCGTTGCCTTCCGTGGTGGCGCCGGACTCCGTGACCCAGCCGATGTTGCGGTCGACGAGGGCCTCCGCGGACATGACGGCGACGGGCTGCCCGGAGAGGGCCTGCGCGTACATGCGCAGGAGCTGGTTCACGTTGGAGAGCTCCACGCGCGCGGACAGCAGCGCGAGCATGTCCTCCGCGCGGGCGGACTCCAGCCGGAAGTACGCCTCCGCGCCCTCCGGATTGTGCTCCTCGTTGAGGATGTTCGCGCCGGCCTCGGCCCACTTCGCCATCTGCGCGGGGTTGAGGCGGCTGCTGATGAACGGCGCGGACTTCAGGTACTCCATCGCCGCCGTGGGGCTGCCGACGGAGAGCCGCTCCGCAAAGCCGAGGAGCCCGGGGTGCGCGTCCAGCGGCATGGTGCCCAGCGCGGTCGCGGCGTCCGAGAACAGCGGGAAGCCCTGCCGGCCCACCTCCGCCGTCACGCGTGCGGACAGGTCCAGGTAGCGCGCGCGCTCAGGCGGCGCGACACCCTCGATGAGCTTCGGGCCGCGCTCGAAGTAGAGGCGGATGTCCGCCCACGAGGCGCGCGCCACGGCGCGGGCGAAGCGCAGGAACGGCTCGCGGTCCGGCACGGGGAGCGAGGCGAAGATCGTGGGCGCGCTCTCCAGGCAGGTGGTCGCCAGCTCGTACGACCGCTCCGTGAGCGAGTCCACGATGTCCACGATGCGGCCGAGCGCCTCCAGCGAGACGTTGTGGAGCAGCGCCGGGCTGACCTGGAAGTAGAGCGACGACAGCGCGATGGACTTCCAGTTGCCGCGGCAGAGCCGGTCGCCCTGCTGCGCCCACGCCTCCAGCTCGGAGGCGCGGATGCTCTGCAGCACCTCCGGCGTGGACTTCAGGAAGGCGGCCGCCATGAGCGAGGAGCGCTGCGAGAGGTCCTGCGCGATGCGCGACCAGTCCCGCATCCCCTCGGATCCCAGCTGCTCGGCCACGGCGGGGCTGGCGCGGAAGTACTCCGCGGCGGCCTCCCACGCGCGCAGCGAGGAGGCGGCCAGTTCGATGCCGGCCTGCGCCCACGCGTCCAGCGCCTCGCCCGGCAGGTGCGCCTCCAGCGCGGTGGCGGCGGCGAGGAAGTCGTCCGGGAGCGACGCGCCGTAGCCCTTCAGCTCGGCGGCGTAGCGAAGCGAGAGATCGGTCGCGCGGCTCATCGCACTTCCTCAACCATCCGTGTGCGGGCGGTCCGCCGGGCGGGACGCGTCGGCGTCCCCGGCGCGCCTACTCGAAGATCGAGGAGACCACTTCCTCGATCGAGCGCTGGACCTCCAGGTCGTCGGTCAGCGCCCAGACGATGGAGACCTGGCAGGCGCGGCGCGGGGCGATGCCGTCGTGGATCAGCTTGCCCGCGTAGACCAGCAGGCGGGTGGAGACGCCCTCGCCCAGGCCGTGCTCCTTCAGGTTGCGCACCTTCTCCGCGAGCTTCGCCAGGTCGTTCGCGGTCGCCTCATCGACGCCGGACTCCTTGGCGATGATCTGCGCTTCCTGCTCGCGCGGCGGGTAGTCGAACTCGATCGCGATGAAGCGCTGGCGTGTGGAGTGCTTCAGGTCCTTCAGCGCGGACTGGTAGCCCGGGTTGTAAGACATGACCAGCAGGAAGCCCTCCGCGGCCTCCAGCAGCTCGCCGCGCTTCTCCAGCGGCAGCAGGCGGCGGTAGTCCGTCAGCGGGTGGATGAGGACCGTGGTGTCCTTGCGCGCCTCCACGATCTCGTCCAGGTAGCAGATCGCGCCGTTCTTCACCGCGCGCGCGATCGGGCCGTCGATCCAGCGCGTCTCGTCGCCCTCCAGCAGGTACCGGCCGACGAGGTCGGACGCGGTGAGGTCTTCGTGGCAGGCGACCGTGATCAGCGGGACGCCTTCCTCGTGGCCGCGGCCCTCGCGGTTGTGGAGACGCCAGGACATGTACTCCACGAAGCGGGTCTTGCCGGCGCCCGTGGGGCCCTTCAGCAGGACCGGGACCTTCTCGCGGTAGGCGGTCTCGAAGAGCTCGACTTCATCGTTGATGGGGAGGTAGTAGGGCTCTTCCGTGATCCGGAAGTCCTCCACGGCGATCTGCTTGAAACCGGCCTGCTCAGTCGCCAATGCCATCTCCCACCCCTGCGCCGCACCCGTGAGGCGCGGCG
>JBFWQJ010000354.1:0-2544 GCA_050249515.1 Dehalococcoidia bacterium
ATGCTCGCGAGCCGGCTCCACGTCGCGATGTGCCCGAAGAGCCGTGCGCGCAGCGGCAGCCCGTGCGCGTCATGGTGCGCGGTCAGCACCTCGTACTTGAGCTTCGCGAGGTCGACGCCCGACGCGCACTCCGCCTTGCACGCCTTGCATTCCACGCAGAGGTCCAGCGCCTGCTGGATGCGGTCGCCGGCGAGATCCTCCACGGGGAGCGCGCCGTTCAGCGCCTGCCGCAGCAGGTTCGCGCGGCCCCGGGTGGAGTGCTCCTCCTCGTGCGTGACCATGAACGAGGGACACATGGTGCCATCGTCCTTCAGGCAGATGCCCTGGCCGTTGCACTGCTCGGCGGCGCGCGCGAGGCCGCCCTCGTACGCCCAGTCGAGGACGGTGCGCGGCTGCGCGTTCACCGTCTCCGGGCCGAGCCGCAGGTTGTCGAGGAACGGCGGCGTGTCCACGATCTTGCCCGGGTTCAGGATGCCCTGCGGGTCGAAGGTGCGCTTCACCTCGCGGAACGCCTCAGTGAGCCGCGGGCCGAACATGCGCTCGGTGAAGACGCCGCGCAGGATGCCGTCGCCGTGCTCGCCGGAGAGGCTGCCGCCGAACTCGACCACGAGGTCGGCGACCTCCGAGGCGATCGCGTGCATCGTGTTCGCGCCCTCGACCGTCTTCACGTTGACCACGGGCCGGATGTGCATGCAGCCCACGGAGGCGTGTCCGTAGTGCGCGGCCTCCGTGCCGTGGGCGCGCACGATCGCGTCGAACCGCTCGATGAAGTCGGCCAGCCGCTCGGGCGGGACGGCGGTGTCCTCCACGTAGGCGATCGGCTTCGCGTCGCCGCGCAGGCTCATGAGCAGGCCGAGGCCCGCCTCCCGCACGCGCCACATGCGCGCCTGCTCCCGCGCGTCCACGGTGGCGACGCAGGCGTAGGCGCTGTCCGGGCGCACCATCTGCGCCTCGATCCGGTCGAGGTGCGCGCGCAGGCCCAGCAGGTCGTCGGCGTACACCTCGATCATCAGCAGCGCGCCCGCGTCGCCCACGACGAAGTCGGCGAGCTCCGCGTAGCCGATGCTCTCCCGGCAGCGCGCGATGATCGTGTCGTCGATGATCTCGATCGACGCGGCGCCGAGCGTCAGCGCCTCCGGGGTGGCGCGGGCGGCCTCCACCACGCTGCGGTAGTGCAGCGCGGCGACGCCCTTCAGCGACGGCGTCGTCTGCAGCCGGATGGTCGCGCCGACGACGATGCCGAGCGTCCCTTCCGACCCCACGATGATCTTCGACAGGTCCATCCGGTCCTCGTCGTCGGCGAACTCGTCCAGGTTGTAGCCGGAGACGCGGCGCTGGATGTCCGGGTAGCGCGCGCGGATCTCGTCGCGCTCGCGCCGGGCAATGCGGCGGACGCCGCGGTACAGCTCGCCCTCCAGCCCGGGCGCCTCGAGCTTCGCGGCGAGAGCGGCGCCCTCGAGGGGCTGGAACGTGGCGAGGGAGCCGTCCGCGAGGACGACGTCCACGCTGACGACCTGGTCGATCGTCTTGCCGTAGATCAGCGAGTGCGCGCCGCAGGAGTTGTTGCCGATGCCGCCGCCGATCGTCGCGCGATTCTTCGTGGCGGGGTCGATGCCGTAGTGCAGGCCGTGCTTCCTCGCCGCGCGTGTCAGGTGGTCCAGCACGACCCCCGGCTCGACGCGCGCCGTGCGGGCGGCGCCGTCCACCTCGGTCACCCGGTCCATGTGGCGCGAGCAGTCGAGGACGATCGCGTGGTTCACGGCCTGACCGGCCAGGCTGGTGCCCGCGCCGCGCGTGAGCACCGGGATGCCTTGCGCCGCCGCGAGGCGGACGACGTGCTGCACGTCCGCCACGGTGCGAGGAAAGACGACCGCCAGCGGTTCCATCTCGTAGATCGAGGCGTCCGTGGCGTAGAGCAGGCGGGAGCCGCGGTCGACGCGGACGTCCTCGACGCCGCCGGACAGTCCCGCCGCGAGGTCGCCGGCGAGCCGGTCGAGCGCGCCGGGTGTGTCGAGGAGGTCGAGCGCGCGCTGCACGCTGGCCTGCGCGGGCGGCGTGTGGCCGCGGACCACGCGGCGGACGGGCAGCGTCAGAGGGGCGGCGGGGACGGTCGCGGGCTGCATCCGGGCGAGGGTAGCACGCGGGCCGCGGGCGCCTCGCGCGGGCCTACGGCTCCCGGGCGGGGCGGTAGACGGTGCGGCGGCGGATCGGCTGGCGCTCCACGCGCAGGTCGGGCAGCCAGCCGAGCCATGGCGGGAGGTACCAGTTCACGTCGCCCAGCAGCTTCATCGTCGCGGGCACGAGCACGACGCGCACGATCGTCGCGTCCAGGAACACGGCCACGGCAAGCCCGACGCCCATCTGCTGCATCATCGCGAGGTCGCCGAGGGCGAAACCGCCGAAGACGACGACCATGATCACCGCCGCGCCCGTGATGATGTTCGCGGTGGAGCGCAGGCCGAAGGACACGGACTCCTCATTGTCCCCGACCTCGTCGAAGCGTTCGCGGATCCGGCTCAGCAGGAAGATATGGTAGTCCATCGA
>JBFWQJ010000355.1:0-2533 GCA_050249515.1 Dehalococcoidia bacterium
GCCGAGGGGGCGCCAGGCCGGCACCGTGAGATGGGATGGGCGTTCGCATGACATCGCCGTCGTCGCGAGCGTCATCGAGGCGGCGCGCTCCGGGCACCGCGCCCCCGCTGACGCGCTGCGCATGCACCGACGTCGCGCCGCGGCAGGGCGCCTCGTGCTGCTCGTCGTCGACACGAGCGGTTCGATGGGGGCGCGCGACCGCCTGACGCGCACTCGAGCGGCGCTGCGCTCGGTCCTCGACCGTGTCTACGTGAGCCGCGACCGTGTTGCCCTGCAGGCGTTCCGCGCGGGCCGCGCCGAGCTCGTCGTCGCTCCTCGGCGCGGCGTCGGAGCCGCTCGCGCGGCGATCGAGGCGCTCCCGACCGGGGGCGGAACGCCGGTGGAGTCCGCCCTGCGCGGCGCTGCCCGGCTGCTGCGACGCGTGCAGGCCGAGCGCCCGGGAGAGTCGAGTCTGCTCGTGCTGGTGACGGACGGTCGCACCCGCGACTCGGTCCGCGCCGCGGCCACCGAGGTGGGGGCGCTGGCGACACAGACGATGGTGCTCGACACCGAGGCAGGCGCGACCCGCCTCGGGCGGGCCCGGCAGATCGCCGCGTGGCTCGGGGCCTCATACGAGGCGATCGGGTGAGCCGCCGTCTCGGGCGCCTCGCCGTCCTCACGCTGATCGTCCCGCTCCTCGCCGGGTGCGCAGCACCCGAGGTCGCGCGAGAGACGGCCGCGACGGTGACCGCCACGGCCACCGGCACACCGGCGGACTTCCCGCGGACGGTCACGGACGCCTCGCAGCGGACGCTCACCCTCCCGGCGGCGCCGGGGCGCATCGTGTCGCTCTCCGCAGGGGCGACGGAGACGCTGTTCGCCCTCGGTGCCGGACCGCGCGTCGTCGCCGTGGACCTCTACTCCGACACGCCCGAGGCGGCGCGCGCGCTGCCGAAGATCGACTTCTCCCGCCCGAGCCCGGAGCAGGTCGTGGCGTTCAAGCCCGACTTGCTGGTGATGACGGGCCGTCAGCGCGACCAGGTGCAGCACTTCCGTGACCTCGGCGTCCCGGTCCTGTACGTCGGCGAACCGGGCAGCCTCGAGGCCGTGCTGGAGCACATCCTCCTGATCGCGCACGCCACCGGCGACGACGCGCGCGGGGCCGCTCTGGTCGCCTCGATGCGCGCGCGCATCGAGGCGGTCGAGCGGACGGTGGGCGACGCGCCCTCCCACCCGCGGGTCTTCTACGAGCTGACGCCCGCGCTGCACACGGCCGGCCCGACCTCGTTCATCGGCTCGATGTTGAGCACGCTCCGCCTGGAGAACGTGGCAACGGGCCCAACGCCCTTCCTGCAACTCACCTCGGAGGCACTGATCGCGCGGGATCCGGAGGTCGTGCTCCTCGCCGAGGTGGGGGCCTCGAAGGTCACGCCCGTCTCCGTGGCGGCACGCCCCGGATGGGCGCGGGTCACCGCTGTTCGCGCCGGGCGCGTCCATGCGATCGATACCGACCGTGCCAATCGCCCGGGCCCGCGGGTCGTGGACGCCCTCGAGGAGATCGCGCGGCTCTGTTACCCAGAGCGCTTCCGCTAAGCCGGCACGTCGGTATCCCGCGTCTTAGATCCCGCGGCGCCCATCCGGAGCACAAGTCGATCAGCACTTGCCGCCATCTGCCGCCCGGATGCCGCCGGTGGTATCGACACCGGTACCGACACAGTCAGTCCGCATCCACGTCCTGGAATCCACGCGGACGGCCCGACTCTGTCGAAACGGATTCGATTCGTGTCCGTCACAACTGCCGACACCGGCACATGGAGCCGACGTGCACGGCGGAACGGCCTCGCTGTCACCGCCAGAACGGACTAGGCAGATGCTCTGACGCATCGCCCGCAAACGCATCAAAATCGCCGGTCGTGATGCCCTACTGGAGAAGCAGACGGTCACCCCATCCTCTAGACGAATGCTTTGCCTATACCTCGCGCTGATCCCGAAGGGCTCGCGCGAGACGCTACTGGCAAGCGCTGCGGCGCCCGCCCGTCCAACACGCTTTCCGTAGGAGGCGTTCTGCTGGCGACTATGATCGAGATCTATGGCGCCTGCCAACCCGGGACGTTCTGGTGAGCGATGGTAGACAGCGTGCGTAGGGGGGGATCTCCCCGCTCCGAGCTAGCGACTACCGAGACCGACGCCATTCCTGAAGGAGTCCTGATGACGATTCCCAGCCACGAACCGCTCGACATCATGGAGGCGCTGCATTCCACGCCATCCCGCCGGTACCTGAAGGCGGATCCGATTCCTGATGACATCCTACGAGCGATTCTCGACGCCGCTATTCGGGGGCCGACGCCGGGCAACGCGCAGAACTGGGGTTGGGTGGTCGTCTGGGAACCAGAGGTGAAGCGCAAGATCGCGGAGTGGTACCGCGAGGGCTGGCATCGCGCCTACGGTGCCCGCCGTGACGCGATCATGGCTGCGGGGCCAGACGAGGGCGGCCTCGGCCAGCGGAACTTCCTCTCCGCAGAACACCTCGCGATGCGTCTAGATCGGAAGAGCG
>JBFWQJ010000356.1:0-2524 GCA_050249515.1 Dehalococcoidia bacterium
GCGCTGATCGCGGTGCTCCCGGAGTACGCGGTGGACATGACGTTCGCGTGGAAGGCCGGACAGGACCCGGCGTTCGCGCAGTACGCGGTGGCGAACATGACGGGCGGCAACCGGCTGCTCATCGGCGCCGCCTGGCCCATGCTCGTCTTCATCCTCTGGGCGCGCACCGGCCTCCGCACGCTCGTCCTCGAGCGCAGCTACTCGATGGAGGTCGTATCGCTGGCGGTGATCGCGTTCTACGCGCTGCACATCCCGTTCAAGGGCAGCATCGAGCTCTACGACGCGGTGGTGCTCACCGCCGCCTTCATCGTCTACATGTGGCTGGTCGCCCGGGTGCCCTCGGAGGAGCCGGAACTCATCGGCCCGGCGCGGCTGATCGGCTCGCTCCCGCGCACGCAGCGCCGGATCACGCTGGTGGTGCTGTTCGTCTGGGCAGCGGCCGCGATCCTCGCGGCGGCGGAGCCGTTCGCGGAGGGGCTGGTGCACACCGGCACGGAGCTCGGGTTCGACGAGTTCCTGCTGGTGCAGTGGATCGCCCCGCTGGCGTCCGAGTCGCCGGAGTTCCTGATCGCCGGCATCCTCGCGTGGCGCGGCCGCGCCAGCGTCGGCATGGGCGCGCTGCTCTCGTCCAAGGTGAACCAGTGGACGCTGCTCGTCGGCGGCCTGCCGGTGGTCTACGCGATCTCCAGCGGCGACCTGGGCGGCCTGCACCTGGACGAGCGCCAGACCGAGGAGGTCCTGCTCACCGCCGCGCAGACCATGTTCGCCGTGGCCGTGGTCCTCAGCCTGTCGCTCGGGCTGTGGGAGGCGGGTGCGCTCTTCGTGCTGTTCTCGCTGACGTTCATCTTCGAGGACACGACCGTGCGCCTCGGCCTCTCGGCGCTCTACCTGCTGCTCGCCGCCGTGATGGTGTTCATCGAGCGGCACGAGATCCCGCGGATCATCCGGAGCTTCCGCGACACGCTGAACGGCGTGGAGGAAGAGGCGGCACACGCACCGGGCTCACATCACTGAGCCTCGCGGGCCGCGAGCAATGACGACCGGGCGCCTCGCGGCGCCCCGGTGTTGTGTTGGCGAGGTGCGCCGGGGTCTACTCGCGGACGACGAGCACCGGGCAGGGGGCGTGCCGGATCACGTGCGACGTGACGCTGCCCAGCAGCGTGCCGACGACACTGGCGGCGCGGCGGCTGCTGATCACGATCATCGTCGCGGACTGCTCGGCGGCGATGCGCTCCAGCGCCTCCGCGTCGTCCTCGCCACGCCGCGCGGACTCCACGACGATCTCCGTGGCGGCGGCGTCGAGCTCAAACTCCTTCGCCACGGCCTCCAGCGCGGCGCGGGTCTGCGCCTCCACCGTCTTCATCGCCTCCGCGGTGGTGGGGGCCATCACCTTCGCCGCGTCGATCAGCGGCTGCAGGACCTGTGCGAGCACGACCGGCGCGCCGGTCTCGCGCGCGAGGGACGCCGCCTCCCGCAGTGCGGCCCGCGCACCCTCGGAGCCGTCGAACGCCACCATCAGTCGCATCGGATCCTCCCAGCAGCAGGGACATCGTAGCGGAGCGCCGCCTGAGACGGAGGGGCCACGGCCGGCAACACGATCACAACGCGCGCCCCGTAGGATGGCGGCAACGGATCGCAGCCCGCGGCGGTCGCCGCGACCGGGAGGACACCGCCCGTGGAAGTCGTCGCCGCCGTCGTCCTGACCGCCCTCTTCGCCGCCGCGCTCGCGGCCATCGCCGGCGTCACCGCCCTGCGGCACGTCCGCCCGCGCTAATCCGCCCCGCCGGGCGACTGGCCGCCCGTCCCCCCGCTGGACGGCGGGGGCGCGGGATCGTAGCGTCCGCCTCGGCTACGCTCGTAGACGGCTCGGCGCCCCGGAGGCGCGCCTGCACCCTTGGCGGAGGACTACATGCAGATGTCGACGATCCGGCGCGGGGCCCTGTTCGGCCTCGTCGCGCTGGCGATGGGCGTGACGGTGGGATGCACCGCGCTGGGCGATGCCGCCGAGGAGCGCCGCATCGAGGCGCAGATGGAACTGGCGGAGCGCGCCGGCTACAAGCCCGGCGAGGGCGCCCCGGCCGCGACCCAGACCGCGGGCGGGAACGCCAGCGACCCCGCCGCCCTCGGCAAGACCGTCGCCACCGCGAACGGCTGCGTCGCCTGCCACACGATCGACGGCAAGGCGAGCGTGGGCCCGACGTGGAAGGGCCTGGCGGGCAAGACCGGCCACGAGCTCGCGGACGGCAGCTCCGTCACGGTGGACGACGCCTACCTGAAGGAGTCGATCACCACGCCGAACGCGAAGGTCGTGAAGGGCTTCGCGGCGAACGTGATGCCGGCCACCTTCGGCAACACGCTCAAGCCGGAGCAGATCGACCAGATCATCGCGTACATCAAGACGCTGAAGTACGCCCCGCCGGCCTCGGCCGGACCGGCAGACAGCGAACGGGCGCGCTCTCCCCCTGGGTGGCGCGCCCGTTCCGTGTCCGGGCGATCGAGTAGGGACGAGCTACATCGATGCTCG
>JBFWQJ010000357.1:0-2522 GCA_050249515.1 Dehalococcoidia bacterium
AGATAGGCCGCCAGGATGTCGGACGGCAGGTAGCTGGAGCCCAGGTCCACCCAGGTGTACTTGTCCACCTGCCCCCGGAAGAACCGGCTCCGGTTGGTCCCCTTCTCCCGGATGATCTCCGCGCGCTCGACCAGCGCCGGGTCGTTGACGAGCAGCGCCCCGCCCTCGCCGCACGTGACGTTCTTCGTCTCGTGAAAGCTCAGCGTCGCCAGCGGCGCCAGGCTGCCGAGCCGCCGGCCGCGGTAGCTCCCGAACAGGCCGTGCGCGTTGTCCTCGACGACCAGCAGGCCGTGGCGCGATGCAATGGTGAGAATCTCGTCCATCGCACACGCGACACCAGCGTAGTGCACGACGAGGATGACCCGCGTCCGCGGCGTGATGGCCGCCTCGATCAGCCGCTCGTCGATGTTCAACGTGTCGGGGCGGACGTCCACGAACACGGGGCGCGCGCCCCGGAGCGCGAACGCGTTGACCGACGAGACGAACGTGAACGCCGGGCAGATCACCTCGTCGCCCGGCTGGAGGTCGGCGAGCAGCGCCGCCATCTCGAGCGCGTGGGTGCACGAGGTGGTGAGGAGCGCCTTGTGCGCGCCGGTGATCCGCTCGAGCAGCGCATGGCACCGCGCCGTGAACGGTCCGTCACCAGCGAGATGCCCGCTGCGCATCGCCTCCAGGACGAGGTCCGGTTCGGTGCCGACGAAGCACGGCCGGTTGAAAGGAATCGCCCCGGGGGGAATCGCGGCCCGTGTCGTCACGCCAGCCTCCGGGCGGCGCCCCCGAGCCGCCCGAGCGGCATGCGGGTCAGGCCGGCGCCGTGGCACCACATCGAGGCTGCTCTGCTCTGTTCCATGCTCAAGGACCGTTCAGCCAATATAATCTACCGTCTCGAGTCTTCGTCCGCAGCAGACCCCGTGGCCACACATTCCCTCGATCAGACCTTCTGGAACAACCGCCGCGTCACCGTTGGCGGAGGCTGTGGCCTCATCGGCTCCTACCTTGTCCCGCTGCTCGTGGACGCCGGCGCGCGCGTCACCGTCATCGACAACCTGCAGAACGGCGTCCGCGAGAACATCGCGCCGGTCGCCGACCGGATCACGTTCATCGAGGGCGACCTCCGCGAGCGCCGCGACTGCCGGCAGTGGCTGACGGACCAGGACCTGTTCCTGAACCTCGCCGCCCGCGCATCGGGGGTCGGGTTCAGCCGCACGCACCATGCGACGATGCTCATGGACAACCTGGCGTCGTGCGTGGTGCCGCTGGACGTGGCCCGCGAGTGCGGCGTGTCGCACGCAGTCGTGATCAGCTCGTCCTGCGTCTACGACGACAGCGTGCCGGTCCCGACGCCCGAGATCGGCGCCTTCGAGGGCTGGCCCGAGCGCGTGAACGAGGGGTACGGCTGGGCGAAGCGGATCGAGGAGCTCGCCGCCAGCTACCTGCGCGCTGAAACCGGGATGCAGGTCACGGTCCTGCGCCCGTTCAACGTCTACGGCGGCAACTACCCGTGGCACTCCGGGGAACGCGCGCACGTCATCCCCTCCCTCGTCAAGCGCGTGCTCGACGGCGAGGACCCGCTCGTCGTCTGGGGCAGCGGCGAGCAGCGCCGCAACTTCCTGCACGGCGCTGACGCGGCCTTCGCCATGCTCAAGGTCGTGGAGGCGGGGCCCGGCGACCCGGTGAACATCGGATACGAGGACGACACGCGCATCGCCGACCTCGTGAACCTGGTCTGCGACGTCACCGGCCGCAGCCCCAGGATCGTCTTCGACCGCTCGAAGCCGGACGGCCAGGCGCGCAAGTCTGCGGACGCCACGCGCCTCCGGGCGCTGACGGGCGGCTACGAGCCGCGAATCTCGCTCAGGGAAGGCATCGAGGACATGGTGCGCTGGTACGCGCGCCGCTTCGGACCAGCTCACCCTTGACACGCCTCGCACCGCTCGGATAGCGTCCGGACCATCGCGCCGATGTCCCCTGCCCCCTCTCCCCTCACCCGCTTCCTGAAGGACGCGTCCCTCCCCGTGCTCGTCGTCTGTGTCCTCCTGCTCGCCGGGCTCTGGTGGCTCACCCGCCCGAACGGCGACCTCGCGCCGAGCATCCACGTGCGGTACAGCGCGGAGGTGACCGACGCGCGCCGCGCGGAGATCGAGCGTGACCGGGGCCTGGCGCGGGGCACACGGCTCGAGGGGCGGACCTACGCCTACGACCTGGTGGACACGCGGCCCGAGAACATCCGCGCGATCGTCGAGGATCCCGGCGTAGAGGACACGCACGATCTGGATCGGGAACGCTACGCAGTCCGGCCCGGCGCACCCGCCGGCGAGACCCGGCGGTCGCAGGCCGACGACCTGCCGCTGCTCCAGGACGTCAGCGCCCGTCGCGCCATGGGAAGCTCGCTCGCCATCGCCGCGGTGCTCGCCGCGGTGGCCGCCGCCCTCACGCGCCGGAGGCCGCAGGCAGGCTGACCGGCCGCAGGTCGGAGGCATCCGGCAGGCTGGCATCGGCAAACGACGCCCGCAGCCGGGTCT